>NZ_SDLD01000023.1:0-54697 GCF_013096875.1 Geobacillus sp. DSP4a
GGCTACGCATCGTCGCCTTGGTGAGCCGTTACCTCACCAACTAGCTAATGCGCCGCGGGCCCATCCGCAAGTGACAGCCCAAAGGCCGCCTTTCAACCGAAGACCATGCGGTCTTCGGTGTTATCCGGTATTAGCTCCGGTTTCCCGGAGTTATCCCGGTCTTGCGGGCAGGTTGCCCACGTGTTACTCACCCGTCCGCCGCTGACCAAACAAGAGCAAGCCCTCGTTCGGTCCGCTCGACTTGCATGTATTAGGCACGCCGCCAGCGTTCGTCCTGAGCCAGGATCAAACTCTCCAAAGAAAGTTGATTGGCTTTTGCTTCGGCCCATGCGAACCTCCGCTTTTCGTCGCGCTTCGTTTCGTTCAGTTTTCAAGGAACGATAATGGAGCCTATCGGGATCGAACCGATGACCTCCTGCGTGCAAAGCAGGCGCTCTCCCAGCTGAGCTAAGGCCCCATGCGGCCGCTATCGGGAAGACAGGATTTGAACCTGCGACCCCATGGTCCCAAACCATGTGCTCTGCCAAGCTGAGCTACTTCCCGCTAACGCGCTCGAGAGGATTCGAACCCCTAACCTTCTGATCCGTAGTCAGATGCTCTATCCAATTGAGCTACGAGCGCAAGTGCCGAGGGCCGGACTCGAACCGGCACGGTAGTTACCTACCCCAGGATTTTAAGTCCTGTGCGTCTGCCAATTCCGCCACCCCGGCTAATAGGCAAATAAATGGAGCGGAAGACGGGACTCGAACCCGCGACCCCCACCTTGGCAAGGTGGTGTTCTACCACTGAACTACTTCCGCCCAAATCATTATGCGGGTGAAGGGACTCGAACCCCCACGCCCGTAAAGGGCACTAGACCCTGAATCTAGCGCGTCTGCCAATTCCGCCACACCCGCAAATATATAGTTGGTGGTGAGCCATGGAGGACTCGAACCTCCGACCCTCTGATTAAAAGTCAGATGCTCTACCTACTGAGCTAATGGCTCATGGGTTCAATAACACTCCGAGACAACGATGTCCCTTCCTCTACTAGCATATTCGAAGATGTCAGATGCGTCGGGACAACTCGCAGCCAACTCGATGATGTAACGCTCGTTGCTCTACCTACTGAGCTAATGGCTCATGGTTGGGTATACACTCACAGTGAACGATGTCCCTTCCTCTGCTAGCGTATTCGAAGATGCAAGATGCGTCGGGACAACTCGTAGCAAACTCGATGATGCATCGCTCGTTGCTCTACCTACTGAGCTAATGGCTCATGGTTGGGATAACACTCTAAGCTTCATTTCACTCTACCTGCCCCTTCCTCTACAAGCTTATTCGAAGAAGTCAAGTGCGTCGGGGCAACTCGCAGCGAACTCGAAGATGCAACGCTCGTTACTGAGCTAATGGCTCATGGTATATAAATGGTGGAGGATGACGGGATCGAACCGCCGACCCCTTGCTTGTAAGGCAAGTGCTCTCCCAGCTGAGCTAATCCTCCACGCTGTTGCCTAGCGACGACCTACTCTCGCAGGGGCGCTGGCCCCAACTACCATCGGCGCTGGAGGGCTTAACTTCCGTGTTCGGGATGGGAACGGGTGTTTCCCCTCCGCTATCATCACTAGGCAGTCAACAGAACAGACAAGTTATATTATAATCAAATTTGTTTGCTTGTCAATATCCTTTTGTGCGTCATTATTGACGTCTCACGTGCTATCATAATATAACACACTGAAGAAAGCTTGTCAACTCATTTCGTTTTTTGTTTTGTTCTCAAAAACAACATTGCTCATTATATACATTCTATGACTAAAAGTCAATCGTCGAACGAAAATTAGCGTTGGTACGTGTTATAGGCAAATGCGAGTGGTGTATGATGCAAATATGATTTGCCAAGACGATAGTAATGATCAACGATTTTCCGGTTTAGATCTTCCCATTTGTCTAGGACGGGCGGCAAATTGAGAAACTTTGCAACACTATAACTTCGTTCCTTTCGATTTCTCAAAAACCAAACGAATCCGTTGTTTTTCACCGGCCTTCTTAGGGGCTGGCAGCAGCCGGCTTTTTCTTGAATCGAGTTCTCATAACAAACTGTCCCCTGCCGTTGTTCGCAACAGGGGACGATCGTGGTTATTTATGGCGCATTTGCGGGAAGAGCAATACATCGCGAATGGACGGTGAATTGGTCAAAAGCATGACTAACCGGTCGACCCCGATCCCGAGTCCGCCCGTCGGCGGCATGCCGTATTCGAGCGCTTCGAGGAAATCTTCGTCCATTTCGTGCGCTTCATCGTTTCCTTGTTCGCGCTCCTTCAGCTGCTCCTCAAACCGTTGACGCTGATCGATCGGGTCGTTTAGTTCCGTAAAGGCGTTCGCATGTTCGCGCCCGACGATGAACAGCTCAAACCGATCGGTAAAGCGCGGGTCGTCTGGGTTTTTCTTGGCTAATGGCGAGATTTCGACCGGGTGGCCGTAAATGAACGTCGGCTGGATCAGTTTATCCTCTACTTTTTGTTCAAAAAATTCATTGACGATATGGCCGAACGTCATGTGCGGCGCGACTTCGACACCGTGTTCTTTGGCCAGCTCCCGCGCCTCTTCGTCGCTCATCTGCCGCCAGAAATCGACGCCGACATATTCCTTGATCGCATCGATCATATGGAGGCGCCGCCATTCAGGCGTCAAGTCGACAAGATGTTCGCCGTACTGGATTTTTGTTGTGCCAAGCACTTCCGTGGCAATATGAGCGATCAAGTTCTCCGTTAATTTCATGATATCGCGGAAGTCGGCATACGCCTCGTACAATTCGAGCATCGTAAACTCCGGGTTATGGCGGGTGGAAATGCCTTCATTCCGGAAAACGCGCCCGATTTCATACACTTTTTCCAAGCCGCCGACGATGAGCCGTTTCAAATGCAGCTCGATGGCGATCCGCATATACAGCGTCATATCGAGCGCATTATGATGCGTAATGAACGGGCGCGCCGCCGCACCGCCTGCTACGGCGTGCATCATCGGTGTTTCGACTTCCAAGTAGCCATGGCTGTCAAGATAGCGGCGCATCGATTGAATAATGAGACTGCGGGTGATGAACGTCTTTTTGCTCTCCGGATTCATAATTAAATCGAGGTAGCGTTGGCGGTAGCGCTGCTCGATATCTTTTAAGCCGTGGTATTTTTCCGGCAGCGGACGCAGCGCTTTTGTTAAAAATTCATACGACGATACTTTGATCGAAAGTTCGCCGACCTTTGTTTTAAACATCGTGCCGCGCACGCCGACGATGTCGCCGAGGTCGGAGATTTTAAACAGCTCGTATTGCTGTTCGCCAACATCGTCTTGGCGGACGTAAATTTGAATTTGTCCCGTCACGTCCTGGATGTGAGCAAAGCCCGCTTTTCCCTTGCCTCTCTTTGTCATGATGCGGCCGGCGACGGCGACTTCGATTTGTTGCTCTTCGAGTTCCTCTTTTGACAAATCTCCGTACAGTTCAAACAGCTCTTCCGCTTTATGCGTGCGCTCGAACCGTTTGCCAAACGGATCGACACCCAATTCCTCAATTTTTTTCAGCTTTTCCCTGCGGACGCGCAGTTGGTCGTTCAATTCTTCATGGCTCATACCTCATTCACTCCATTTAGCGATTTTTTACGAAAAATACTGCCAGCACCCGCTGGCAGTCTTCCGCTGCATGAACGTCATCTCCGTTGTGTGAACTACCCGCCACCTACGCTTCGCTTAGAGGTGAAGGCTTCAAGCGACTTGTGCGTGTTCGCCGAACGGTAAGCCACACACCAGAACCCTTTACGCTTCCCTTCGTTCCGAAGGTGTCCGTTCTAGCCATATTCTATCCTATTCGTTGGCTAACGCCAACCAACATTCATCTCCCACTTACTCACTGGGTTACACCCTTCGCGTTCCTTGAGGTGGGAGACTTCTTTCGGAAATCCGTTAAACGGCTTCGGCGTTCGCCGCCCGGCTTTCCGCTTCTTCGGCGACTTGAAGCAAGAGCGCGGCCAATTCGTCCCGCGTCTCGCACTCGTTGATGGCGTTGCGGATTTTCGCTGCCCCGCGGATGCCTTTTAAATACCAAGCCGCGTGCTTGCGCATTTCTTTCACCGCAATGTACTCGCCTTTAAGGGCGATCAGACGGTCCAAGTGCAGCAGGCAGACATCGATTTTTTCCCTTGGGGTCGGTTCGGGAATGAGCTCCCCTGTTTCTAAATAGCGGACCGTGCGATAAATCATCCACGGGTTGCCGAGCGCCGCCCGCCCGATCATCACGCCGTCAACCCCAGTTTCTTCGAGCATCCGCTTGGCATCCTGCGGCGTTTTGACATCACCGTTTCCGATGACTGGAATGTTGACGGCCTCTTTGACTTGCTTAATGATGTCCCAATTCGCCTTCCCTTCATACATTTGCACCCTTGTCCGTCCATGGACGGCGACGGCTTTGCCGCCGGCGCGTTCGACCGCTTGGGCGTTTTCAACAGCGTAAATATGTTGGTCATCCCAACCGATTCGCATCTTGACCGTGACGGGTTTTTCGACGGCGTCGACAATGGCGGCGACGACATCGTAAATTTTGTTCGGGTCGAGGAGCCATTTCGCTCCGGCATCGCAATTCGTAATTTTCGGCACTGGGCAGCCCATGTTGATGTCGATAATATCGGCATTTGTATTTTTGTCGACAAATTTCGCTGCTTTGACAAGTGTTTCCTTTTCACCGCCGAAAATTTGCAAGCTGAGCGGCTTTTCGCGTTCGTCGATATAGAGCATATTTAACGTCTTTTCATTGTTGTATACGATTCCTTTATCGCTCACCATCTCTGCGCATACAAGACCGGCGCCGAACTCCTTTACGGTCAGGCGGAAAGCCGAATTGCACACGCCTGCCATCGGCGCAAGGACGACACGGTTTTGAATTTCCACATCACCAATGCGAAACATAAAAACGCCTCCTTTCTACCTGTTTGATTCGAACTTTGGCGGTGCCAGCTCCTCAACCGATACGTTCAGCCGCTCGGCGATCTGTCCGACAAGCGTGTCGGACGGCATCCGGTTCCCCCGTTCAATTTCGCCGAGAATCGAAACGGAAATGCCGAGTTCCTTGGCCAACTTTTCTTGTGTATATCCTTTCAGCTTTCGAAAAGCGCGAATACGTCTTCCCCATCTTTCTGCTTCCATACACGAACTCCTTTTTTGTCGGGTAGTCGGTCAATAATGTCTGCTAACGGTTCCGGAACGTTCGGTATTGTCAAATGGGAATTGATCTCGAGCAACGGGATTAAAACAAACGCCCGCTCCGCCATGCGCGGATGCGGAATGACAAGTCGCTCTGTCTCAATATTTTCATGATTGTACAACAAAATGTCAAGGTCTAACGTGCGCGGCCCCCAGCGAGTTTCCCTTTTCCTGCCAAATTCCTGTTCGATTTGTTGCGTCACGTCAAACAAAGCAAATGGCGACAAAGCGGTCGCCACCTCAATCACCATGTTTAAAAACTTGTCTTGGTTGACGTAACCGACCGGGTCGGTTTCATAGATGGACGAACCCGATGTGACAAAAATTCCCTTATGGCGATGAAGCGCCGCGACGGCTGAACGCAAATAGTACGCACGATCTCCAAGGTTGGAACCTAAAGCAATATACGCAATGTTTTCCATCTTACCGCCCCCTGTAGATTTCAACGGCGACATGCTGATAATGGCCGCGAATGGGCGGATTCGGCTTGATTACTTTCACCGTGCACCGCTGAACGGCGGGGAAAGCGGCAAGCAGCTCATCCGCGATCGCCTCGGCAACCGCTTCGATCAAGGCGAGCGTCCTCTCTTCCACGATCGTCCGACAGCGCTCGTATACTTCCGCATAGTTCACCGTATGCTCGAGACGGTCGCTCCGGCCGGCTGGACGCAAGTCGAGCTCAAGGGCCACATCGACCAAAAACCGCTGGCCGAGGACGTTTTCTTCTCGGAGCACTCCGTGATAACCGTAAAATTCCATACCTTGAATATAAATTTTATCGATGGCCGCTCTCTCCTTTCCCGAGCATCGCATCCATCATTTTCGCCATGCGGGCGATCGGCAATACGTCATGGACGCGGACGATATGCGCCCCCTTCACGATGCCAAGGCAAACCGTCGCCCCCGTTCCTTCGACCCGCTCCTCAACCGGCACATCGAGCACATGGCCGATAAACCGTTTGCGCGATGTGCCAAGCAAAAGTGGGTATCCCAAAGCAGCAAACTCATCGAGACGCCGCATCACTTCCAGGTTATGTTCAACCGTTTTGGCAAATCCGATCCCCGGATCTACAATAATGTTTTCCTCTTTTACTCCCGCCTGTTTGACAATACGGATGCTCTCCTTCAAGTCGGCGATCATGTCGGAAATGAGATCGCGGTATGCCATATCGTGACGGTTGTGCATTAAAATGATCGGCACTCCGTACGAAGCGGCGACGTGGGCCATATCCGGATCGGCTTTGGCGCCCCAAACGTCGTTGATGATATGCGCTCCCGCTTCAATGGCCTGCCTTGCGACCTCGGCTTTATACGTGTCGACGGAAATCGGCACGTCCACCGCATCGGCGATCGCTTTGACTGCCGGAATGACGCGCTGTAGCTCTTCATCAAGCGGCACTGGATCCGCCCCCGGACGAGTTGATTCACCGCCGATGTCAATGATGTCGGCTCCTTCCGCCACGAGCCGTTTCGCATGCTCGACTGCTTTTTCCACTTCATAAAACCGGCCGCCGTCGGAAAACGAGTCAGGCGTCACATTGACAATGCCCATGATCAACGTTTTTTGGCGCAAATCCAGCTCATGCCCGCGGCATTTTAATACAAAGGAACGCGTCATCGTTGCCATCATTCGTTCATCCTTTCTTTCAGTTCGTTCCTCGTCCATAATGTATCGGTAAAGCGGCGGTAATGATGTTGCAGCGAACAGGTCACCGGGCCATGTTTTCCGCTATAAGAGCGGCGGCCGATGCGGTGAAGCGGCACAATTTCCTGCAGTGAATTCGTAATAAAGACCTCATCAGCCTCCTGCAAATGGGACAGGGGATACGCTCCCTCTTTAATCGGGATATGAAGCCGTTCGAGCAAGGCGATGACGAACTGCCTCGTAACGCCGTTTAATATGCCAACAGACGGCGCCGGGGTGTAGACAACGCCGTCCTTGACCCAAAAAATATTCGAAACGATTCCCTCGGCTACTTGCCCGTCCCGATTTAAAAAAATGCCTTCCACATCCACACGGCGGCCAAGCTCCCACTTTCCAATTATATTGTTTAAATAATGATGCGATTTTAACCGTTCATCGCCTTCAGGGCTGTTCCGCCTCGTTGTTAAAACGACCCCTTCTTTCCCTTCTGGAGGGGCGGATGGCGGCAGCGGCTTCATATAGACGATCACCGTTGGATGGCTATACTGCTCCATCGACAAGCCAAGACCGCCAACCCCAGCCGAGACGTTGAAACGTACATAGGCGTCCTGAAGACCATTGGCCCTGAGCAACCGCTCGATGATCCCGAGCGCCTCCGCACGGCTTACCTGCTTTTGGATGCGCAACTCGGAAAGCCCGCGATTTAGCCGCGCTAAATGATCGTCAAGCAAAAACGGATGTCCCTCATACGTGCGGAACGTCTCAAACAAGCCGATCCCGTATAAAAAACCGTGGTCAAACGCCGAAACCCTCGCCTCCTCATACGGGACAATCTCCCCATTGACATACACATACATATGCCCATCACGCCTTTTTGTACGTATCAATAAAATTTTTCAGCAGCTGCATCCCATGGCTGGTCATAATCGACTCCGGGTGGAACTGTACTCCTTCGATTGGCAATGTTTTATGGCGAATGGCCATCACTTCGTCTTCGTCCGTCCAAGCCGACACGATGAAACAGTCTGGAAGCGTCTCTTTCTCAACGATAAGGGAATGGTAGCGCGTCGCTGTAAACGGGCTTGGCACGCCGCGGAAAATCGTTTCCCCGTCATGGTAAACGGACGACGTTTTCCCGTGCATCAGCCTTGGGGCACGGATGACGCGGCCGCCAAACGCCTGGGCGATCGCCTGATGGCCGAGGCAGACGCCAAAAATCGGGATGCGGCCGGCGAAGCGATCGATAACGGCCAAGCTGATTCCCGCCTCATTCGGTGTACATGGGCCGGGGGAAATCATGATAAAATCGGGATGAAGCCGCTCAATCTCGTCCACCGTAATTTCGTCGTTCCGCTTTACAAGCAGCTCTTCGCCTAAAACCCCTAAATATTGCACCAAATTGTACGTAAACGAATCATAGTTATCGATCATGACGATCATCCTTCTCACCTCATGCTCTGAAATAGAGTCTCTGCTTCGCTCAGCTCTTTCGCCTTCCAGAGGGCAGCGGCTTTTTTCAAACATTCTTTGTACTCGTGCTCCGGGTTGGAATCGATGACAATGCCTGCGCCTGCTTGCACATGGGCCAGCCCGTTTTTCACAACCATCGTGCGGATGGCGATGTTTAGCTCCATATTCCCTTGAAAATCGATCCAGCCGATCGAACCGGTGTACAAACCGCGGCGAACCGGCTCCAATTCTTCGATGATTTCCATCGTCCGCACTTTCGGAGCGCCGGTGATCGTTCCGCCGGGAAACATCGCACGAATAACAGAAAACGCATCATGTTCCGGAGCCATGATGCCGGATACGTGGGAAACAATATGCATCACATGCGAATACTTTTCCACCGTCATCCACTCATCGACACGCACCGTCCCATAGACACAGACACGCCCAAGGTCATTCCGCTCAAGATCAACGAGCATGGCGTGCTCGGCCCGCTCTTTTTCGCTGGCTAGCAGTTGGCGGGCGATTTGCCCGTCTTCCGCTTCCGTGCGTCCGCGCGAGCGGGTTCCGGCTATCGGGCGTGTTTCCAGCCGTTCTCCCTGCTTGCGGACGAGCAGCTCCGGCGAACCGCTGACAATTTGACATTCAGGGGTATGCACATACGCCATGTACGGCGACGGGTTAATGGTCCGCAGTTGTTTGTACACAGCGAACGGGTGAGTCAACAGCGGACGGGACTGGCGCACCGACAAATTGACTTGGAACACATCGCCCGCTGCAATATAATGTTGAACGCGGCGGACCGCTTCCATAAACTGCTCCTTTGTCATGGAAACCGATGGACAAGCCGATGAGACAACGGACGGCCAAACCGGCGGGCTGCTTCGCTCTTCAAGCCACAGCCGTTCATACATCTCCAACCGCCGCTCCGCTTCTCCTTCTTCCCCTTCATCTGCATAAGCGAGCAAATGAAGGCGATCGGTTTGATGATCGTAAATCGCCACATCGTCAAATACAAAAAACTGCATAGACGGCAGCTGCAAATCATCTACAGCCAGCGATGGAAGCCGTTCGATATAACGAGCGGCGTCATAGCTGATATAGCCGACCAACCCGCCTTGGCACGGGAGCGGCTCCCCCTCCCCCGGCGCCACACGTTGTGAAAACCATTGCTGCAGCAACTCGAGCGGCGGCCCGTTCAGCACCGTTTCTTTTCCACGATAGATAATGGACAGCTGATGCCCGGCGGCACGAATGATCCCGCTCGGATTGAGGCCGATGATGCTGTATCTTCCCCCTTGTCCGCTCTCCAGCAACACGTGGTGCCGCCGGCCGTATGCCAGTTGCTCATACTGATAAAACCAATCCCGCCCGCTGTAATGAATGGTCCGCTTCAGCCGCCTTCGTCTTTGTTTCATCACAGCCAACCCCTTTACGACGCTCATCATTATCCTTATTGTACAATGAGTCGGCGCTCATATCACCCATAAATATAAAAAAGTTCGACAGGGTCACCCCTGCCGAAAGTAAAGCTGCTTAGTCTTCGAATTGGTAAAGCGGCGTGCTCAAATAGCGCTCCCCATTGCTCGGGATGATGGCAAGCACTTTTTTCCCTTTGCCGAGCTCTTTCGCCACCTTCAACGCTGCATGAATGGCAGCGCCGGACGAAATGCCGCCAAGGATGCCTTCTTCGCGGGCGGCGCGGCGGGCAGCCGCAAACGCTTCTTCCGTCGTTACCGTAATAACCCCATCGTAAATGCTCGTATCCAAAATATCTGGAACAAAGCCAGCGCCGATCCCTTGGATTTTGTGCGGGCCCGGTTTTCCTCCCGACAAGACTGGGGAATCGGCCGGTTCAACGGCGTAAATTTTAATGTTTGGGTAAGCTTCGCGCAACACTTTGCCTGCTCCGGTGATCGTTCCGCCCGTGCCAACGCCGGCAACAAACGCATCAAGCTGGTCGCCCATTTGCTCCACGATCTCTTTCCCGGTCGTCAAGCGATGGATTTCCGGGTTCGCCTCGTTTTTAAATTGCTGCGGCATAAAATAGCCATGCTCGCGAACGAGCTCTTCCGCTTTTTCGATCGCACCACGCATTCCTTGAGCGCCCGGCGTGAGCACCAGCTCAGCTCCATACGCCCGCAACAGGTTGCGGCGCTCCAAGCTCATCGTATCCGGCATGACCAACACTGCTTTGTATCCTTTCGCCGCCGCGACCATTGCCAGCCCGATTCCGGTGTTGCCGCTTGTCGGTTCGACGATCGTATCGCCTGGCTTCAGTTTTCCTTCTTTTTCCGCCGCCTCAATCATCGCCAATGCAATCCGGTCTTTGACGCTGCTGCCCGGGTTCATAAATTCCAGTTTCAAATACACATCCGCGCTGTCTTCATCAACGATGCGGTTCAGTTTCACGGCCGGCGTATCGCCGATCAATTCGGTTATCGAGTTGACTGTGCGTGCCATGGTTCCACCTCTAATCCCCATTAATTTTATCGACTTTGTCTCCAATGTATCAACTATTGGCGTAATTGTCAATCATTTTACTGTTTTCATTCTTTTTTTGCGAGTTGTTTCAACTGTTCCAGCTCCGCTTTGTCGAAATGGTACGTTTCATTGCAAAAATGGCACGACGCTTCCGCCTGCCCTTCCTTGTCGATGATATCTTGAATCTCCCCTGGCCCCAGGCTGATGAGCGCATCCGCGATCCGCTCGCGCGAACAGCGGCAGACAAATGACACCGGCATCGTCTCCAACACCCGGACGCCGCCGCCTAATTGTTCCAATATTTGCTCCGGTGTTAGGCCGTTTTCAATCATGCGCGACACAGGCGGAATTTGTTTCAACCGCTCCTCAATGCGGCTGATCGTTTGTTCTTCCGTTCCAGGCATCAATTGAATGATAAACCCTCCCGCGGCCCGGATCGTGTAATCGGGGTTGACGAGCACGCCGACGCCGACGGACGACGGGATTTGCTCGGAAGAAGCGAAATAATAGGTGAAATCCTCACCGAGCTCCCCCGAGATGATCGGCACTTGACCGGTGAAAAAGTCGCGCAGCCCGAGGTCTTTGACGACCGTCAGCATCCCGTTTTTGCCGACCGCCCGCGCGACATCGAGTTTCCCGTGTTCATTCAGCTCGAAATGCACGTGCGGATTGGTCACATAGCCGCGCACTTCCCCTTTGGCATTGCTGTCGATTAAAATCGTGCCGATCGGCCCGCCGCCATCAATTTTGATGGTCAACGTTTCATCCCCTTTTAACATTGCTCCCATCATAACGCCGGCCGTCAGCGCCCGTCCGAGCGCCGCCGAGGCGGTCGGCCACGTTTGATGGCGGCGCTGCGCTTCCGCCACCGTCTCCGTCGTCCTTGCCGCATACGCCCTCACCTGTCCGTCATAGGCGAGCGCTTTGACTAAGTAATCTCCCATCTTCACCAAACCCTTCATCCTTTTTTCTCGGTGTTTTTCTCGTACAACAATTTTAAGCCTGTCAGCGTCAAAAACGGATCCACGACATCGATCACGTCCGATTCGCCGGCAATGAGAGGCGCAAGGCCGCCAGTGGCGATGACTTTCGGCGGAACTTTGCTTTTCGCCTTCATGCGCGACACGATGCCTTCCACTTGTCCAACATATCCGTATAAAATGCCGGCCTGCATGGCGCTGACTGTATTTTTGCCGATGATATCGTCCGGACGGGCGATTTCAATGCGCGGCAATTTTGCTGCCCGCGCAAACAGCGCCTCCGTCGAAATCATAATTCCCGGGGCAATAGCCCCTCCCATATATTGTTTATGTTCGTTAATATAACAATACGTCGTCGCCGTGCCAAAATCGACAATAATGAGCGGGCTGCCGTACAAATGGATGCCCGCGACCGCATTGACGATCCGGTCGGCGCCCACTTCGCGCGGATTATCGTATTTAATGTCCAGCCCGGTTTTAATGCCCGGTCCGACAACGAGCGGCTTTACGTGGAAATATTTTAAGCACATGCGTTCAAGGGCAAACATAATCGGCGGCACAACCGAAGAAATGATGATGCCGCGGATGTCGGAAAACTGCAAGCCGACATGGCTCAAGAGCGCCTTGATGGTCATGCCATACTCGTCTTCCGTTTTCGCCCGGCTCGTCTCGATGCGCCAATGGTGTTTTAATTCATCGCCGTCATAAACCCCCAACACGGTATTGGTGTTGCCGACGTCCAACACAAAAATCATGGCCTCATTCCCCACTTTTCTTCAATAAGTTCCTTTCTCTATCATATCATACTTGACTTTCCCGCGGAAAAAAACAGCGCCAACCTACGGAGCCGCGGCTAAAAAAAAGATGCCTCTGAATAGAGACATCGATTACTCCTCTTTCTTTTGAATATTGATTTTCACGTCGATGTCGCCCTTGCCTGCTTCATCGCGGCCTTTGCGGTCGGGCGGCAGCGTGCCGTGCTCAAATAAATGTTTAATTTGTTCCGCATCAAGCGTTTCGACTTCCAACAACGTTGTGGCGATTAGATCCAGTTTGTCACGGTGCTGCGTTAAAATCTGCTTCGCCTTTTCGTAGCACTCTTTAATGATGCGCTGGATTTCCAAGTCAATTTCGTAAGCAATTTTATCGCTGTAATTTTGCTCATTATGCAAGTCGCGTCCTAAAAACACTTGCCCGCTCGGTTGGCCGAATTGCAGCGGACCAAGCTTTTCGCTCATGCCGAACTCCATCACCATCCGGCGCGCGATGTTTGTCGCCCGCTGAAAATCGTTGTGGGCCCCCGTGCTCACTTCGTTGAACACGATTTCCTCGGCGACGCGCCCGCCGAGCAGGCCGGTGATTTTATCCATTAATTCGGCTTTCGTCATAAAGTACCGGTCTTCTTTCGGCAGCATGACCGCATAGCCTCCGGCTTGGCCGCGCGGAACGATCGTCACTTTATGCACCATTTCCGCGTCGGCAAGCACCATGCCGATGACCGTATGCCCAGCTTCGTGAAACGCGACGATCCGCCGCTCTTTTTCCGAAATGACGCGGCTTTTTTTCGCCGGTCCGGCAATGACGCGGTCGGTCGCCTCGTCGATGTCGCTCATGTCGATTTTCTTTTTGTTGCGGCGCGCTGCAACGAGCGCCGCCTCGTTCAACAAGTTTTCCAAATCGGCGCCGGAAAATCCCGGCGTGCGCATGGCGATCGCCTTCAAATCAACCGACTCATCGAGCGGCTTGTTGCGGGCATGCACGCGCAACACCGCTTCGCGCCCTTTCACATCCGGCCGGTCGACGGTAATCTGCCGGTCGAAGCGGCCCGGGCGCAACAGCGCCGGGTCTAAAATGTCCGGCCGGTTTGTTGCCGCAATAATGATGATGCCTTCATTGCCGTTAAAACCGTCCATTTCCACAAGCAGCTGGTTGAGCGTCTGCTCCCTCTCATCGTGGCCGCCGCCAAGGCCGGCGCCGCGCTGGCGGCCGACGGCGTCAATCTCGTCGATGAAAATGATGCACGGTGCGTTCTTTTTCGCTGTTTCAAACAAGTCGCGCACGCGCGAAGCGCCAACCCCAACGAACATTTCTACGAAATCCGACCCGCTGATCGAGAAAAACGGCACGCCCGCTTCCCCGGCAACTGCGCGCGCCAACAACGTTTTCCCGGTCCCCGGCGGCCCGACAAGCAACACCCCTTTTGGAATGCGGGCGCCGAGTTCGGCGAATTTGCGCGGATCTTTCAAAAACTCAACAATTTCCACGAGCTCTTCTTTTTCCTCGTCCGCTCCAGCCACATCGCGAAAACGGACCTTCCGCTTGTCATCCGTATACAGCCGCGCCCGGCTTTTGCCGAAATTCATCACCCGGCTGCCGCCGCCTTGCGCCTGATTCAAAAGGAAGAAAAACAAAATAAACATAATCACAAACGGAATGATGGAAGTGAAAAACGTCACCCATCCGCTCGTTTCATCCGCAGGCACAACTTCCACCCGCGTCCGTGCCGCCGCCGCATCGATGCGGTCCAGCACTTTGTCGCTGTTCATGACATAAGTGGAAAAATACTGACCTTCATTGTATGTTTTCAATCGGCCTTTGATTTCATATACGCCGCGCTCCGGCTTAATGGAAAACGACTCAACGTCCCCGTTTTCCAGATGAGTGATAAACGCATCGTACGTCATCGGCTCAGCCCGCTGGTTCGTGCCGTTAAAAAAGCTGACGACGCCGATCACGACGAGGAAAATCAGCAAATAAAAGATGGTGTTGCGGAAAATCCGGTTCATTTCTTGCCTCCTCCCATATGAAACACACTATACTCAATACTAGCATAGAAATTTGCTTAAATACAAACAATTCGGCCGGTGCACGACAATCGCTTCACTTTTGGTACACTTCTGGCTTTAAGACGCCGATAAACGGGAGGTTGCGGTATTTTTCAGCATAATCGAGGCCATAGCCGACAACGAATTCGTCGGGGACGGTAAATCCAGTGTAATCAGCCTGAATATCCGCCTTCCGGCCCGACGGCTTGTCAAGGAGGGTGACGATTTTAATCGAATTCGCTTTCCGGTAGCGGAACAAATCCACCAAATAACTGAGCGTCAACCCGCTGTCGATAATGTCTTCAATGATCAAAATGTCGCGGCCCTCAACCGATGTATTTAAGTCTTTGACAATTTTCACTTCACCGGATGAAACAGTCGCATTGCCGTAGCTTGACACATCCATAAAATCCATTTCCAAGTATGTATCGATATGTTTGAGCAAATCGGCCATAAACGGCATCGCCCCTTTGAGGACGCCGACGGCGAGCGGAAAACGCCCCTCATACTCTTTCGTCAACAAGCCGCCCAGTTCTTTGACTTTCGCCTGAATTTCCTCCTCAGTGATCAACACTTTTTGAATATCGTCTTTCATTCCCATCTTTTTTCCTCCTAGCTGTTCATCGCCTCATAATGGAGCAGGATATAACGGGCTTGCCCGCGGTCTTCGGCTTCAAAAGCCGATTTTTTCAGCCCTGGCACCCAGAGAATGCGGCCGTCGGCATCTTCGACGATCGGCCAGCCATCCCTTTCCGTCCGCGGAACTTTGGCTTCAATGAAAATCTCTTTAATTTTTTTCGTGCCTCCCGTCCCTTTCAGCACCATCCGGTCGCCCTCGCGGCGCGTCCGCACGCGAAGCGGAAGGGACACCGCATCGGGGTCAACCACAAACGAATCGTTTCCCAGCCGTCCCTTCGGATAGTGTTCCCTAAATTCACTCACGATTGCACCACCGGTTGGGAGGGGCAATAGCGCTGGAACCGGCAAGTCAAGCTGATAGCTTGGAGCGCCGCTTTGGACGCCAAACGTAAACAAACAGCGGTCATACGAGCGGATCGCTTTGAGCCCTTTTGGCAAATCAATTTGTCCGGAAGGGCGGGCGCGTTCGCAAAGCATCAGTATATGACCGATATGTACAAAAGTCAACGCCGCCGGAACGGCGTCGTAAAGGCGAAGCAGCAAAAGCTGCAACACCCGACGCTGCAACGGCCGAGGCAATGCGAGAAACGGGCGGAGATGCAACACAACTTCATTATATTGTTTTTCCATTACTTTATTCAGCGCGTCGATTGCCAATTCCTCCAAGAACTGCTCATCTTCCGCCATCATTTCACTATATTGTTGAAATCGCTCATGCAAGCGCGGATTTTCCTGTTTCAGCAACGGAATAATATAGCGGCGGAACCGGTTGCGCGTGTAGTCGTCTTTTTCGTTGCTTGGGTCGCGGCGCGGGGCGAGCCCTGCCTTTTCGCAATACTCCTCGATGTCCGCCCGGCTGACGGCTAAAAACGGGCGGATGAGATACCCGCCGTGAAACGGCCGCTTGGCGGGGATGCCGGCATATCCTTTTCCTGTGCTGCCGCGCACAAGCCGCATTAAAATCGTCTCGACTTGGTCATCGCCGTGATGGCCGACAGCGACATACTGGGCTTGATGTTTTTTCACCAGTTCGGCAAAAAAGCGGTATCGACAGTTGCGCGCCGCCTCTTGGGCGCCAAGGCCCGTGCGGCGCTGGAAAGCGGGAACGTCGATTTGCGCCGTCTCACATAAAATACGGTGTTCGGCGCAAAAATGTTTCACAAACTCCATCTCCTCTTCCGATTCCCGCCCGCGAAACATATGGTCGACATGGGCCGCTACAAGGCGAAGCTTCCACTCATCGCGAAGCGAAAGAAACACGTGCAGCAGAGCAAGCGAGTCGGGGCCCCCGGAAACGCCGACAATGACTGTCGCCCCTTTTGAAAGCAGTCCGTGCCTGTCAATAAAGGCGCGCACTTTATCCATCATCGCCGAAACCCTCTTTACCCTCTTTTAGCTTCATCGTAACACGACCGCCCCATTTTCTCAAAACTTCCGTTTCTTTATTTTACTAGGTTACATCGACAGATGCCAGTATATATAAAAACCGTACGCGCCAAGCAGCAAGACAGCGATCAGCACCGTTTCGGCAATCCTGCTCGTTTTGCGGCGCTTGGCGGCCCGCCGCCCCGACCGGCGGTTCGGTGCGGCCGCTGCTGTCTTGACCTCATAGTGTGCCGCCACGCGGCGGGAAGAGGCAGCCAATAAGTCGCGGCGCATGTCCTCGGCCTTCGCATACCGGCCGTCAAGCGCATTTTGCAAAACTTCTTTATATTGGGCTAAAAAACGATCCGTTTCAATGATGGACAAAAGTTGCGCCCGCCCGTTCCCTTTTTTCTCGAGCGGCCCCGGATAACAGGCGGCAATCATCACCATCGCCGCCGCAAACAAATCGTACGACGGCTCTGCTTTGCGCGACCCGAGCCCCCAATAGCCGCGGTCATACAGCTCGGTAAACTCTTTGATCGCCCGCCCCTGCATCGTCGTCCCCCCGACATCCAACAGTCGGACGGACGGCGGCGGCCCGGTGACGATCAAATTGTCCGGCTTCAAATCACCGAATACCCATCCTTCTTCATGAAGCCGTCCGAGCACAGACAAAAGCTGCATAAGCAGCACCGGCGCCCATTCTTTTCCGCGCCGGCGGACGAAAGCGGAGAACTGCTCCCCTTCAATGTACTCCATGGCATAAAACGGAACCACCCTCCGGGCAAACGGGCTTTGCCAATCATCGGCTTCCAGCAAAGAAGGCCCGAGGGCGGCTCCCTGGACCTTGGCAAAACGGCGCAATATATTCATTTCCGAGGCTAGCGACGCATAGTCGTCGCTCAGTTTCAGCGCAACGCGGCGGCGGCCGCTCTCCGCCAGATAGACGACGCCGTTCGCCCCGCTGCCGAGCCGACGCAGCAACCGGTACGAATGGCCGTGCCATTTGCCAGTGATGACCGTGCCGGGCGGAAGATTACCAAGACGATCCTTCGATGTATGGCTCATCGCCATCATGTATCCAACTCCTTAGCGACCGATTGCGGCCGAAATAGGCCATCGCTTCACGCAACGCCGGTCCGGTCGGCGTCAGCCCGCCTGATGAAAGCTTTGGAAAGATGGTGGACAGCTCTTCAATTTTCGGCGTCCAATCCATCATTTTCTCAGCGTAATTCCGTTTGCCCGGGAAAATAAACACAGAAAAGCGATTTTCGCCCATGCGCGCGTTTAAACTGAGCGACAAGTCAAGGAGCGCCTCTTTGACCATCGGCAGTTTCGTCTTCATGCTTCCGCTCGTATCGATTAAGATGAGCACATCAAGTGCGGCCGTTTCCCCAAGTTCATCGACGACTTCCATCACTTGGCCGCGCTTGTCCGGCGGCAAGTCCTCAAGCGAAACGTCAGAACCAAAGATTTGTTTCAACTCGCGATTGACGAGCCCTTGCAGCGTCTGCGTCATCGCCTGGCGCGTCACCATTTGCACCGTCTGCGACAGCTGTTTCGCATACACGATTTGGCTCATGCCGCCGCCGGCGGCAGCGATCGCTTCAATTTCCCGCCGTCCGTTTTCGTCAATCGTGTCTTGATCCAACACGCCGATTACGTTCACTGTAATGCCTTGTTCGCGAGCCAATGCTGCCATCGCAGCCGGGTCCTCGCCATGGTTTGAGCAGCCGTCCGTAATCAACAAAATTTGCCGCAACGTTCCCTTCCGCATGTTCGTTCCCCTCCTTGGCGAATAAGTATTACCATCATCGCCGCCAGGGAACATTTTTATACGTGCATTACTGCGCCTTTTTCATATACATATACGCGGGAATCGTCGCCCATTTTGGCGTGTTGTGCCGCACTTTCGCGACAACGACCGTCATATCGTCTTCAATTTCCCCGCCGCATTGGCGGATCACTTCTTCTATGATCAAATCAGCGACTTCCTGCGGGTCGTTCGTTTTTAACTCTTGAATTTTTCGCTTCATCCATACATCATGGTTCTCTACGTTCATCGGCCCTTCAAACACCCCATCGCTCATCATGATGAGCAAGTCGCCCGATTTTAACTGTTCGCTGACGACATCAAATTCGACCTCTTTAAGGATCCCCATCGGCAAGTTGCTCGCCTCTACCTTGATCACTTTGTTGCCCCGCTTGATGAAACTCGGCATCGACCCGATTTTCAAAAACTTTGTCGCGGCGTTTTGCAAGTCGATGATGGCCAAATCGAGCGTCGCATACATGTCCTCTGTCGTCCGCAGCGCCAGGATCGAATTGATCGATTTAATGGCAATCGATTCGTCCATCCCTGTCTGCAAAATTTTTTGCAGCAGGCGCAGCGTCTCGCGGCTTTCGTAGTGCGCCCGTTCGCCGTTGCCCATGCCGTCGCTGACGGCAACCGCATATTTGCCGGTGCCAAGCTCAATCGTCGCATAGCTGTCGCCGGAAATGA
The DNA here is from genome assembly GCF_013096875.1 of Geobacillus sp. DSP4a. Taxonomy (NCBI): domain Bacteria; kingdom Bacillati; phylum Bacillota; class Bacilli; order Caryophanales; family Anoxybacillaceae; genus Geobacillus; species Geobacillus sp. DSP4a. The sequence continues at coordinate 19,114 of NZ_SDLD01000023.1, forward strand.
GCTCGCCCCCTTTAGCCGCAAACGCGACTCCCGTTTCCACGACAAACGCTTTGGTTGAACCAAAGGCAACACGGCAGTAGCCGTTCGGGTAAGCGGCGCACTCTTCACGCTTGACAACAATTGTTTCCCCTAAAATGTCCGACAGCATCGGCGCGATCAGTTTTTCGCACTCGCCGCGCCCCTCGCAATACGGAATGCTCATTTCAATATCGATATTTCCCTTTTCCAAACTGTAAATATCGACGTGGCCGATTTCAATGCCAAACTCTTGCAAAGCGTGGTAAATTTGCTCTTCCTGCAAATAATGGTTTTCCTGTTCCTTTTGCATTTCTTTGGCGAAATCGTCCATCACCTGGGAAATGCCCAGCAACTGCTCGGCGACGAGTTTTCGGCTTTCATAAATTTGCTGTTTGAGTTTGCGATTCGCCTGATAAATGACCATCTCCTTTTCCATCGCGTCAACGACTTTGCCTGCTTTTACGCAATGGCGCTCCCATTCGCGCAGCAGCTGATGGTTGTGCGCCAATGTTTTTTCTTCGGCTTCATGCATCATTCGCTTCATATACGCATAGGTTGTACTAAAGTTTGTCACCCAGCACTGGGCCTTTTTGAAACACGTTTGGCACGTTTGCCCCGTAATATCGCCAAGAAAGTAGTCTTCTTCGCGCTCCTGATGTTCACTGTCATCTGACAATGGTTCGGGTGAAAAACTTTCCGCCAATGCTTGGAAGACGTTCGAAAACTGTGAAACGCGCTGGGCGGTCACGTCGCGAATTTTGCGGACGTATTGTTGCTGCTCATTGATATATTCGGCCGTACCCGGAATGTATTTGGCGATTTTCTCTGTCAAGGAGCGGGCCGTGAACAAAAACAGCACAATGGCGATGCCTGATTCAAGCAACGTCGGCACAAGCTCCGCCTTTCCATTCCCGTATAAACCCATTAACAACGTCGCGACGATAAGCCCGAACGCGACCCCAAGCTTTCGCCCTTCTTTAAGTAGCCCACCGAGCAGCCCGGCGAAGGCAAGCAAGCTCATTTCCGACAAGTTGCCGACGTTCGCTAAGCTCAAAATGAGGCCGGTGACCACTCCGACAGTCGAACCGGTCGCCGCCCCGGCGACAAATGCGAACAGCAGCACGAGATAACGCGACATCACATGCTCAAGCGACAAGCCATACGCCGACCAACCGATCATCCCTGTCAACATCGAGGCAAGCAAAATAATCAATGAAATGATTTCCTCAGCCCGCAAGGCATGTTTGTGTTTCCGGACCGTCAGCAAAGGGATGCTTTGCATAAAAATCAGTGTAAGCACAAGCGAAAGCCCGGCTTCGACAACCGCCATGGCCGTCCCGTAAACCGTCCGCTCCCCGACCCAGTAGTAGGAGATCAGCCATTTCGCTGCCAATGAGACCGCAAAGACGACGAACGGGACGATTTTTAACGATTCGCTGATCACCCTGCGCACCCATCCGTAAATAAAGAGAAAGCCGAAAATGGAAACGCCGACAAACAGCAAAACATCGAACGACAGTGTCAACGCGCCGGCCATTAGGGCAATCAAAGCAAAGGCCGCCTTGTCACGGCGCAACATATAGACGGAAACGAAAAACGGCAGCGCAAACGGGGTCAGCTTCGCCAAAATGAGTGCTCGTCCAAGCAAAAAGCCGACGAGAAGAAGCAAAAATCCTTGATGGACGAACAAGTGGCCAAGGCGCAGCTTCACATGGCGTATCCAACGCGATACGGTTGCTTGCGTGTCATGAATCGGCACTTCCGAAATACGGCGCAACGTCCCTCTTTCTACTCTTTCCATTCCCGATCCTCTCCTTTGCTTTTCTATTACCCCCTATTATATATTTGAAATTGCCAAAAATTTGTCAAAATAACGGAGAAAAATAAAAAATCGTTCGACGTTTTTCCCGACAATGTGCAGGCAACGTTTTTGTTCCGACAGAAGCAGACAAAAACGAAAAACGAGCATGTCGCTTCATGGCGCATGCTCGTTCGTCAATGATGATGACCCGTACGGGATTCGAACCCGTGTTACCGCCGTGAAAGGGCGGTGTCTTAACCACTTGACCAACGGGCCATATTGAATTTTGGTGGCGGTGGAGGGGATCGAACCCCCGACCTCACGGGTATGAACCGTACGCTCTAGCCAGCTGAGCTACACCGCCGTGTGGCAACAGTTAATATAATACTGGAGCCCATACCGATTGTCAATATGTATCGTTCAGGAAAATACATCCTTTCTTTCGCCAAACCCAACAAAGAAGCATCCATGACCATGGATGCTTTGTTGTCCACCTATTCGTCATCTTTCCGGCATTCATTCAGCAGCAAGTTACCCGCGTCTCGCTCCACGACCTCCCCGCTTCGATTCGGTATGGCGGCGCAACGACGCCAATCGGTCTTCACTCTCTTTCAGGAAACGGCTGATTTTTTGCTCTAAGCTGTCAGCCGCAGAGCGGTCGTGCGCCCGGCTCGGCCGCTGCGAAGAAGGCGTATCCTTTGCTTTGCGAATGGACAAGCCGATCTTTCCGTCTTGGCCGACATTAATGACTTTGACATACACCGTGTCGCCGACTTTCAAATGGTCGTTGATATCTTTGACGTAGTTATCGGCTACCTCGCTGATATGAACGAGTCCTGTCACACCTTCCGGCAGCTCCACAAACGCCCCGAATTTCGTAATGCCTGTGACTTTGCCTTGTAACTTGCTGCCTACTTCAATCGACATAAAAAAAGTGCTCCTCCTTAAAACGCTTTAAAGATGGTGTTGCTTTCATTATAGCGAATAAAAAAAATAAGTGTCAATATGACGAATGCCCGTATTGAACGGGCATTGGAGGGATTTGTTACTTTTCGGGCAACACAAAAATAATTTCCCCATCCTTTGACAAATAATATTTTTTTCGCGCCAGCTCAGCGATGTAGTCATCATCATGCAGCCTTTTCATTTCCTCTTTCATCTGCTTTTCCTGGCGTTCCAGTTCCGCAAGCTGTTTGGTCAACCTTTCTTTTTCCGCCCTTTTCGCATCAACCGTCTTTGCCTGCAGGTGCAAAGCATAGACAAGGACGGAGGCGACCACGGCCAACAGCAACGACCAAAAGGCAAAACGGATGGCCAAAATTCGCCGTCTTCGCGACGCCCTCCGCTGTTTCTCCTCCTGCTCGGCCGCATACGTCGATGCCAGCTTCGTCACGTTTGTTCTCCTGGGCATGTTCATTGCCTTTGCACCTCTTTTACTTTCGCCATTTCGCCAGCCACATGCCTATTTTCTCTTGTGTATTCTTGATTTGTCCAGCAAATCCCTTCAAACGGCGAAAAAATTTTTCCACCCAGGCCCGGCGGGACGGCGGAATCCGCCGCCAAACGGCGATGCCCGTCCAACGAAACGGGGCAAACAGAAGAACAACGGCTTTCCAAACCGCAAGCAACAAAAATCGTCCCGTCCATATCACAAGCCGCCAGGCAAACAAAAGAAGCGCAAGCGCCATTTGCCCGAGAAGAACGAGCGGGCGGATCACGATGTAACGGAACAGCTGGGCGATGATGTTTCCGGTTCTGACCGCCAGCTGAATGAGCCATTCCAGCACCCGAACGTACAACGAACGGAGCAGGCTTTGATAGGCGGCATAGCCGCACAACAGCGCCAAAAACAGATAAAAGCGAAGCTCGCCATTGTTGACGAGCAGCAACACATAAAATACGAGAAGCGCCTGCACCGCCCAAAACAGTACATCGTTCACGAAAACGAGCCAGTGCGCCCGTTCACGCCGGTTGAGAAACCGATTGTACGTGTCCAGCGCCATGCCGAGCCAGCCCCCCATGCCAATCATCGCGAGCATGGTGAGGAACTGTGTGGTGATGGTCATTTGAACAACTTGCTAAAGAATCCTTTAGCCTTCTCCTGATGATCGTCTAAGTAAACGAGGTCAAAAATGCGCCCTTTAATCGAAACGACGCCTTTGTCGACATCTAAGTTTTTCATTTGCAAATTCTGCCCGCGGATCGCCAAAAAACCCATGACCGTCTCAAGCAAAAACTCCTCATTGTCAAAGCTTTCCACTTGTTTGACCCCGGTAATGTCAAGGAGGCGCCGGCCGCGCATGATCACGTCGTGTTCTTGGACCGGGCCTTTATTCGTGTTTCCGCCAAATTCCTCATGTCGGTTCATGTTCATCCCCCGCATTTCCGATTTAGAATGAAAGCCGGCTAGGCCGCCCGTTGTTTCTCATCCGCTGTCTGTACCATATGTATGTCAGCGGGGGATCGTTTAGAACAAGCCTTAAGGACAAAGTGAACCCCCACCGCCTGCGCTTCACTTAGAGGCGGGGGCTTCCAGCGCCTTGTGCGTGCTCCGCTGAACGGCAGCCCTGCACAGGAATCCTTGACGCTTCCCTTCGTTCCGAAGGCGCCCGTTCGAACAAGAACCGAATGATATTCAATTGGCGATTGCCGGCCGAAATTCACTTCCCCCTATTCACTAGGCTTCGCCCTTCGCGCTCCCTGAGACAGGAGACGTCTTTCGGAAATCCGTTAAACGCCTCCTTGATCCGGATCAGGGGCCGTCCGTTCCTCGCGAACGAGCTCGTACATTTCGGCTGCCTCTTCTTTTTTCACCGTTTCTTTTACGCTAGTCACTTTTACCGTTACCCGTTTTTGCCCGAACTGAATCGTCAGTTCATCGCCGATTTTTACATCTGAACTTGCCTTCGCGACGTGGCCGTTGATCCACACCCGGCCTTGGTCGGCAACTTCTTTTGCCAATGTGCGGCGTTTAATGAGGCGGGATACTTTTAAAAATTTATCAAGGCGCATGCCCTTTCCCCCTTACTGTTCGTTTTCTTTTGCTTCTTCCCAAAAGCGGTCGAGCTCAGCGAGCGAGAACGATGTGATCGGTCGGCCGCTTTTTCGCACTTGCTCCTCAATGTAGGCGAAGCGGCGGGCGAATTTGTCGTTCGCCATCTGCAATGCTTCTTCGGGCTGAATATCATAATAGCGGGCAAGGTTGATAAGCGCAAACAATACGTCGCCGAACTCGCTGACGAGCGCCGCGCGGCGGCCGTCCGACGCTTCAGCCCGGAACTCCGCCATTTCTTCCTCTACCTTTTCCCAAATGGGAGCGGCATCGTCCCAGTCAAAGCCGACGTTTGCTGCTTTTTTCTGCAGCTCATACGCCCGCATCGTCCCCGGCAGGCTTTTTGGAACATCCGCTAAAATCGACACTGGCCGGCCGGTCCCTTTTTCCTTCTCCTTAATTTTTTCCCAGTTCGCTGTAACTTGCTCAGCTGTTTCAGCCGTCGCATCGCCAAATACGTGCGGATGGCGGCGAATCATCTTCGCAGTCAATGTCCGGATGACGTCATCAATCGAAAACATCCCACGGTCAGCGCCGATCTGGGCATGGAGCATCACTTGCAGCAGCACGTCACCGAGCTCTTCGACCATATGGTCATCGTCATCATCGTCAATGGCTTCAAGCAACTCATACGCCTCTTCAAGCAAGTACCGCTTCAGCGACGCATGCGTCTGCTTCCGGTCCCACGGGCAGCCGTGCGGCCCTCTCAACGTCGCGATGACGCGGCGCAACGTTTCAAACCGATGGTATAGCAGCGGCTCATCCTTGACCGGCGGCACATAGACGCTCGTTAAATTGTCAAGCGCCGCCTGACGGTCCAATTCATAGAGCGGCACTTGCTTCACTTGTTCGCTCTTCGTCCCGGCCGCGGTCACAATATAGACCGGATAGTCGTCCGGAAGCTGTTCCATCAGCGACAGTTTCACATTCGAAGCGACGAACGGGTCGTACACTTGGCAAAAGACAGCATGCAGCGATGGCGACCATTCGTCCCCTTGGAAAGCGGTCGCATCCAACAGCTGAAACCCCTCGATTGGATCAATGCGCACCGCTGTAAACAACGCATCTAAAAAGCTTTGCCCGCCCTCGATGACCACCCGGCAATCGCCGCGTTGCTCCGCTTCCAACAACAGCTGCACCGTCCGTTCGGCGACAAGCGGATGGCCAGGGACAGCGTAAAACACATCCCCGTGTTTTGCCTGCTCGATGAGAGTGCCGGCAATTTCTTCATATACATCAGCAAATTGCTCATGCTTTTCGTAAACATCATCAAACGATGTAAACGCGATGCCCTCTTCTTGAAGCCCTTCGGCCGCCGGATGCTCCTTCGTCCGCAAAAAAAGCGGATGCGCCTTTTTTAGCTTTCGATACACGCCGACCGTCAGCTGCTCCACATCCCCGGCGCCAAGGCCGAAAATATAAATCGTATTCACCGCTGATCACCTGCTTCCTAATCGTAAATGAAATTTGTGAACGAACGGGAGAGCGGACAACTCTTGTTCGGAAAATACACTCCCCCTCACGATGCATGCGATATAGACAGCCGCGCCGAGAACGACGCCGCCAAGCGCCTCGGCGGACGCCCATAGGCGTCCCCCGCCTGAAGCGTCCATTAACCATGTATACAACTTCAGCACCGCCATCATGGCGACAGCCGCCTTCACAATTGGATATATGCATACTCGGGCGCGCGCTGACCGGCATTCACGCGGCAAACGCACGTATAAGAAGCCTGCCATAAGCGCATAAGCCCCTGTTGTCGCCAAGGCGGCGCCAAGGGCGCCGAACGACGGCACAAGCCAGCGCATAAGGACGATTTTCCCTGCCAAAGCCGCCGCCACGCCGGCCGCCGCTGTCCACTCTTTCCCCATTCCTTGCAATAAAGCGGAGGCAGTCAACGCCATCGTCGCAAAAAAGACAGAAGCGGACAAGACGGCAAGGACCAACGAACCGCGGTCGTTTTCAAACAGCATGGTGTTGATCGGGCGAATGAGGCAAATGAGCCCCGATGAAGCGCCGACGCCGATGACCGCGGCGAACCGGATCGGCAGCATGCTGTGCAGAAAGGACAGCTCCCGCCCGCGCCGCATGCCGGAAACGAACGGAACAAGCGCCAATGAAAGCGATGTGCCGACAGCCGTGCCAAGCTGAATCAGCGGCTGGCCGCGGTCGTACACCCCTTTTAACTCTTTCACCTCATTCAACTCCAGCCCGGTTTCTTGGAGAAGCGGGACGAACAAAAACGAGTCGACGAGCGGAACAAGCGTCAACACCATGTTGGTGAAACAAATGACCGTTCCAACTGTAAGCAAATGCCATCCCGCCTGTCGCACCGAGCCGGGCGGCGTACGCCCGGCCGGTTTTTGCCGTCCGCGCCGGACCAGATAAAAGAGCAAGATGAGAAGCGCGGCCGCCATGCCCGCCAACGTCCCGCCGACCGCAGCCATGCCGCACGCATAGGTGTCAGCGCCGCGCTTGATCGCCCAATAAGACAACCCTAAAATCGCCGTCACACGCACCGTCTGCTCGCCGACTTGGGACACTGCCGTCGGCGCCATGTCATGGCACCCTTGAAAAACGCCGCGCAACACCGCAATGAGCGGAAAGAATAAGCATGAAAATGAAAGCACCCGCACCAACCCTTCAAGCTGCCTGTCGCCCATCCATGACGAAATGGCGCCGGCTCCTATATATAACACGGCAAACAACACCGCTCCCGCCCCGCCCAACAGCAGCAGCGCGATGCGGCCGACAGCGGCCGCGCCCGCCTCGTCCCGTGCCGCCAGCCGCTCAGCGATGAGCTTCGAAATGGCAACCGGGTAACCGGTCAGCGACAGCGCGACAACGATTCCATAAATGGGGTAAACTTGTTGGTAAATATAAAAACCGACATCCCCGACCATATTTTGATACGGGATGCGGTAGAGCGCGCTTAACAGCTTCGTAAGCAAAGTGGCAGCAGTCAAGGCAGCTGCACCTTTCCATACGTTTCCCATGCCCCTTCTCCTCCCGCTTGTATGGCGCCAGATGGCGAACAGTCCATCAAGAGCATTGGCCGCGCAAACCGTCAACATTACCGCAACAAACGGCTACGCTCGATATTATAGCGCAATGCAGGCGATGAGACAAAAGCGGGAGCCGCCCATCGGCCATGGCCTCAGTCCAGCGGAACGGGAACGGACCAACCAACATAGCAACCCCATTGCAGACAAAGCAGAAAGGAAAAGATCCCGACCTTCTCCCATCAACGATAAATGTGCGGCCCGATCAAAAAGGGTGTCCCGATCTTTTGGGACACCCTCTTTTTGCGTTCCATTTATTGTTCCATTTGCCGGGCCAAAAAGCTGGCCGCTGTTTCCACTGCTTTATGTTCAACTTCGCCGAGCGTTTTCTCGCGCGATAAAATGATGACGGCTCCAATCGGATCGCCGTTGGCCACAATCGGGCCGATCGTATACGACTTCAACGTTTCCGTCATCCCGTCGACCAGCTCGACCTCGCCCTCCTCCGTATGGAGAACGGAGTTGCGATCTTCCATGGCTCTCTCCACTAACGGGCTGACGCTTTTGTTCATGTATTCTTTTTTCGAAACACCGGCGACGGCAATAAATACGTCGCGGTCGCAAATGAGCACCGGCTGTCCGAGGCTGTCAAACAGCGCCTCGGCGTACTCCTTGGCAAAGTCGCCGAGCTCACTGATCGGCGAATATTTTTTCAAAATGACCTCTCCATCGCGATCGACAAATATTTCGAGCGGATCTCCTTCGCGAATGCGTAATGTTCTGCGAATTTCCTTCGGAATTACAACCCTGCCTAAGTCGTCAATCCGACGAACAATACCGGTTGCTTTCATGCCTTGTATACCCTCACTTTCATCTAGGATTTGAAGGATACTCCGATGAATCCTGTTGTAATGGGGAATTCACCATTGTTGTCATTAGTATCCTTCACAATCCACGTTCTATGCACGATGAAAGTGATTTTGGCCATTTTAGATAAAATTGCCCATCCTTCACTATCGCCACATCAGCAAAACCGTAAACGTATAAAATGAACATAACGCCTCATTTTTTCTTTATAGCTAGGCGATGATCGACTTTTCGTTTTTCACTCCGGACAATTCCCTCAACGTCTCATATAAAATCGCCAGCCACTCGTGCGCTTTCATTTGCTTAATGTAAAGCACAATTTTCAGCTTCACCCCCTCCATGCCAAACCCAAACAGGCGCCCGTACTGGCGGCCGACGCCGGACAAGCGCTGAATCTCCACCGTTTTCGACGCTTCTTCAGTGAATAGAATGTCAACTTGCTGCTTATGTTGCTTAATCGATTCAACACCGAGCTGTTTCGCCAGCGCTTTGATCTCGGCAATCTGCAGCAAATAGGCGACGGCATCCGGATAATCGCCGAAGCGGTCCACCATCTCTTCGCGCAGCGCTTCAACATCTTCGAGCGTCTCGACCGCTTTAAACCGCTTGTACATCTCGATTTTTTGCAGCCCATCGGAAATGTAGGAATCCGGAATGTAGGCGTCGACTTCCACGTCGATCGTCACTTCCGGCCGCTCGTCTTCCCGTTTCAAGCCGCGCCGTTTTTCGATCGCCTCTTTCAACATTTGCGAATATAAGTCAAATCCGACCGAGTCGATAAAGCCGTGCTGTTCAGCGCCGAGAATATTGCCGGCGCCACGGATCGACAAGTCACGCATGGCGATTTTAAAGCCGGAGCCAAGCTCGGTGAACTCTTTAATGGCTTGCAGCCGTTTTTCCGCCGTTTCATTCAGCACTTTGTCTTTCCGGTAGGTGAAATACGCGTAGGCAACGCGGTTCGAACGGCCGACGCGCCCGCGCAGCTGGTACAGCTGCGACAGCCCCATCCGGTCGGCATCGTACACGATGAGTGTATTGACGTTTGGAATATCGACGCCTGTCTCAATAATCGTCGTCGTCACGAGCACGTCATATTGTCCTTCCAAAAACGCTAAAATCGTTGATTCAAGTTCGGTTTCTGACATCCGCCCGTGCGCGAACGTGACGCGTGCTTCCGGGACAAGCTGGGCGATTTCTTCCGCTTTCAAGTCGATGTCTTCAATATGGTTGTAGAGGAAAAACACTTGCCCATCGCGGGCGAGCTCACGTTCAATCGCCTCTTTGACAAGCTCCGGCGTATATTCCATGACATACGTCTGCACCGGGAACCGGTTTTCCGGCGGCGTCTCGATGATCGATAAATCGCGCACGCCGATCATCGACATATGAAGCGTCCGCGGAATCGGCGTCGCCGTTAAGGTGAGCACGTCGATATTCGCTTTCAGCTGCTTGATTTTTTCTTTATGCGCCACGCCAAACCGCTGCTCCTCGTCGATGATGAGCAACCCTAAATCCTTAAACTTGACATCCTTCGACAGCAGCCGGTGCGTGCCAATGACCATATCGATTGTGCCGTCTTTCAACCCTTTGATCGTCTCCGCCTGCTGTTTTTTCGTGCGGAACCGGTTGAGCAGCCCGACGTTAATCGGAAATCCTTGAAACCGCTCACGCACCGTTTCGTAATGCTGCTGAGCCAAAATCGTCGTCGGCACAAGAAAAGCGACTTGCTTGCCGTCCATAATGGCTTTAAACGCCGCGCGCAGCGCCACTTCCGTTTTCCCGTAGCCGACATCGCCGCAAAGGAGGCGGTCCATCGGCTTTTCGCTTTCCATATCGCGCTTAATTTCTTCAATCGACCGGAGCTGGTCTTCCGTCTCTTGATATGGAAACGCGGCCTCAAATTCGCGCTGCATTTCCGTGTCCGGCGAAAACGCGTACCCCTTGCTCGCCTCGCGCTCGGCATACAACTTGATCAAATCTTCCGCGATATCTTGAACAGACGATTCCACTTTCTTTTTGACTTTTTTCCATTCCGAGCCGCCAAGCTTATAAATTTTCGGCTCTTTTCCTTCCGAACCGACGTACTTTTGCACTTGATCCATTTGGTCGACCGGGACGTACAGCGTGTCGCCGCCTTGATATTGGATATGGATGTAGTCTTTATGCACTCCATTGATTTCTAACGTCTCGATGCCTAAATATTTTCCGATGCCGTGGTTGACATGGACGACGTAATCGCCGACTTGCAGTTCAGCGTAGCTTTTGATCCGCTCGGCGTTGGACAGCTTTTGCCGGCGCACCGGGCGTTTCGCTCGCTTCTTAAACAGTTCCTCTTCCGTAATGACAGCCAGCTTTTGCAGCGGCAGCTCAAATCCTGTATTTAAATCGCCTTCGAGAAGTTGGCATTTGCCGTAAAGCAGTGCGGCCTCAGGCGGAAGCGGCGCTGCATCGACCCCATAATCTTCCAAAACTGACTGCAGCCTTTTTGCCCGTTCGGCATCCGGCGCCAAAAAGACGACGGCGTAATTCGCTTTCTTCCAACGCTCGACTTCAGACTGGAGAAGCGCCATTTGTCCGTGGAAGTTTTGCATTTGCTTGCACGTAATATTGACGACATTTTGCGGATGGGTATAAGGCGCATGGCGCAAAAACAAGGACAAATAAACCCGCTGGAATCGATGTTTTTTCAACAATTCAGAAAGTGAGTGTGAAATGGGCACATCATGAATGATTTTCCCGCTGTCAAGCAGGCTTGTATACCAATCCGCTTCTTCGCGGTCGAGCCGCTCCGCCGTCTCCTGCAACCGGCTCATTTCATCCATCAGCAGCACGCCGTCTTCCGGCATATAATCTAGCAAACTTGAAACGTTCTCATAGAAAAGGGACATATATTTATATTGTTGCTCGATTTCCCGACCCTCGCGCAACTGTTCCAATTCGGCATGGATCTGTTCGTACATCCGCTGCTTGGCGGCGTCATCCTTCATTTTTTCGAGGCTGGCCGCCAAACCGGCTTCAATTCGTTCAATCCCCCGCTGCCGCGTCCCCTCGTCGAGAATGATTTCGTCGGCTGGGCCGATGGCGATGCTCTCTACTTGCCCGTGCGAGCGCTGATCATCGGGGGTGAACGTGCGAATCGATTCGATTTCCGTATCAAACAGCTCGATCCGGTACGGGAGCTCGGCCGTGAGCGGATAAATATCCACGATGCCGCCGCGGATGCTGAACTCCCCAGGGGCGGAAACAGTTGCCACCCGCTTGTATCCCATTTGGACAAACCGCTGTTTATACTGCTCGAGATCCAGCTCTTGTCCAACCGTGAACGTGAACAAATACTGTTTCCAAAGCGATGGCGGCGGCAGCAAGCGCCGCAGGCCGGCGACCGGACAGACGACGATCCCCTTACCGCCTTGCACCCAATGGTTCATAATTTCGAGGCGTTGTGCCTTCAGCTCCGGACTGGCGACTGCCATTTCGGCGGCGATCACTTCATCGACGGAATACAGAAACACCTCGTCCGGACCGAGCAGCGAAACGAGGTCATCATACATTTTTTGCGCCTGAAACAAGTTGTAAGCCACTACGAGCAACGGGCGTCCCGTTTCCTTATAAAGCGTGGAAACAAAAACAGACCGGGCCGACCCCGACAGCCCGGCGACAAGCTGTTCTTTCAGGCGGGCGTGGATTCCTTCTATGATGGTGCGAACATCTTGGTTCTCAGCTAAATAGCGATGCAATGAAAGCACCCCTATTCTCCCTCCTCTCAATGCTAGTTTCTTTCTCTTTCCGCGTTCAGCCAAAACATAAAAATGCTTTGGTCGCCCAAAGCTGCGCCTAATGGATAAATTTTTCGTATTGATGCCACTCCGGATTTCGCGCCAACGCTTCTTGACAGTCTTCGCAAATGGTTTTGACGTGAATATCCCCGTTCGGCTCGTACGAAATCATATCAAGCCGTTCCTCTTCCGTTAAATGGTGAAATCCGAGCTTTTCGCTATAGACGGATACCTGGTCAATAGTTCCGACTTTGGCGCCGCAATGGCGGCAATAGTAATGCAATGCCATCGAAGCAAACCTCCTCACTGGGCTGTTCCGTCCGCAGGGCGGATGGAGCCGGCGCCCCATGCCTTCCGTACTCACATTGTGCACCAGTTTGGAGGAAAATATTCACTTGTTAAACTCGTTCATCACCTGGGTAAACGGCGCCGCCACCGCCTGTTCGCACGCATCGGCAGCCCGCAAAACCGCTTCAGCGACCGCCGGCTTCTCCTCCTCCGTAAAACGGCTGAGCACATAATCCGCCACCGGCTGCCCGCCGGCCGGCCGGCCGATGCCGATGCGAATGCGCTTAAACTGCTCGGTGCCGAGGTGATGGATAAGCGATTTGACACCGTTGTGACCGCCGGAGCTCCCTTTCAAGCGAAGGCGGATTTTTCCTGGCGGAAGATCGAGGTCATCGTAAATAACAATGACATCTTCAATGGCGATGCCATAGTAATCGATGAGCGGGCGAACACATTCCCCTGATAAATTCATATATGTCAACGGTTTGCATAATGCCACTTTTTCGCCGGAAACGGACGCCGTTCCGAACAGGCCGCGGAACTTGGCGGTTTTCAACGAAACGTCCCAACGTTTGGCCAGCTCATCAATGACGAAAAAACCGATGTTGTGCCGCGTTTGCTCGTATTCCTTGCCCGGATTTCCAAGCCCGACAAACAGCTTCAATCGTTGCGCCCCTCTCTATGCATGATACTACAAAAGACGTAACCGAAACGGTTACGTCTGTCACTTTTCTGGCGTCGTCTCTCTTCCTTCCTCGGCATCAGGCTGCCCCGGCTCTTGCTGCTCGCCGCTATGGATTTCCTCTTCCTGCTGCGGCGGCAAGATCGTCGCAATCACTTCGGAAGGTTCATGGTTAATTTCAAATTTTCCATCTGTCTGCACATCGCCAACCGTGACGGTATCGCCGACTTGCAAACCGGAGATGTCCACTTCAATCGCTGGCGGAATGTTCGCCGGCAAGACGCGGATCGACAACTCATGCAAGTTTTGCTGCAACACGCCGCCGTCTTTTACCCCCGGCGCTTCGCCCACCAATCGGACTTCTACGTCAATATCGACTTCTGTCGACATGTCGACCGCTTGAAAATCAGCGTGAAGGAGCTCGCCGCGCAGCGGATCGCGCTGCAGCTCGCGCAAGAGCACCGAATAGTCGTCGCCGCCGACTTTCAATGTTATCAAGCTCGTGCGCCCACCTTCACGAAGCGCCTTCTCCAGTTCAGCAGCGCTGACAAAAATCATTTTGTTTTCGACTTTTTTGCCGTACAAAATCGCTGGAATGCCCCCTTGCGAACGAATACGCCGCAATGTCGAACGTTTTTTGTCTGTGCGTTCTTTCGCTTCCAACACAATCGCCATGTTTCTTCACCTTCCTGAATTAGAATCTATTGACTACTTTATCCTAAAACAAGAAGGGCTAAACATGTTTTCTTGCGTTAGTCGAACAGGACGCTGACAGACTTCATTTCATACACGCGCGTAATCGCTTCAGCAATGAGCGGCGCCACCGACAGCTCTACAATTTTATCAATTTTCTTTTCTTCTGGCAAGGCAATCGAATTGGTGACGATCAGTTCCTTAATTTTGGAACTTTGAATGCGCTCGATCGCTGGACCAGACAGCACCGGATGGGTGCAGCACGCGTACACTTCCTTCGCCCCATGTTCAACAAGAGCGTTCGCCGCGAGCGTAATCGTGCCGGCCGTGTCGATAATGTCGTCAATCAAAATGGCCGTTTTCCCGCTCACTTGCCCAATAATGTTCATCACTTCCACCGCGTTCGGGCGCGGCCGGCGTTTGTCGATGATCGCCAATGGCGCTTTCAGACGGTCGGCGAGTTTGCGCGCCCGCGTTACGCCGCCGTGATCCGGGGACACAACGACAATGTCATCCAACTGTTTGCTTTTAAAATAATCAGCCAAAATCGGCACGCCCATTAGATGATCGATCGGGATATCAAAAAACCCTTGGATTTGCGGGGCATGCAAATCAAGCGTAATGACGCGCGACGCCCCGGCCGTCTCAAGCAAGTTCGCCACCAGCTTGGCCGTGATCGGCTCGCGCGCCCGCGCTTTCCGGTCTTGGCGGGCATAGCCGTAATACGGGATGACGATATTGATCGTGCGCGCGGACGCCCGCTTTAACGCATCGATCATAATGAGCAGCTCCATTAAATGCTCATTGACCGGGACGCTCGTCGATTGAATGACAAATACATGGTCGCCGCGGATGCTTTCCTCAATGTTAATTTGGATCTCCCCGTCGCTAAAGCGGGAAACGGAACATTTGCCAAGCTCGATCCCCATGACTTCCGCAATTTCTTTCGCTAGCCTCATGTTCGAGTTAAGGGCGAACAACTTTAGTTGGTGCTGGCATTCAGACATGATAAACCTCCATTAAGATTTTTTCTTGCCTGGCAGGCGATCAACATAATGTTCTTTATTGACTTGCCGGGCGCGGGCGATGGCGAGGGCGCGGCCGGGAACGTCGTCGGTGATCGTCGATCCGGCGGCAACGTAAGCGCCCCGGCCGACCGTAACCGGGGCAATCAAGTTGACGTTGCAGCCGATAAACGCCCCGTCTTCAATTTTGGTCATATACTTATGCACGCCATCATAGTTGACGGTAATCGACCCGCAACCAAGGTTGACATCGGCGCCGACTTGCGCGTCGCCGATATAGCTTAAATGCGAGGCTTTGCTTCCTTTGCCGAACGTCGATTTTTTCACCTCGACAAAATTGCCGATCCGCACCTCGTCATCAATTTTCGACAGCGGGCGGATATGGGCGAACGGGCCGATCGTGACATCGTTGCCGATCTCGCTGTCATGGGCGACCGAATGGCGGATGGACGTGCGGTGGCCGATATGACAGTTTTTAATTTCCGCATGCGGTCCAATCGTGCAATCCTCGCCGATCACTGTTTCGCCTTCGATGACTGTGCCGGGATAAATGACCGTATCGCGGCCAATCGTCGCGTCGGCGGAAATATACGTGCAGCCCGGGTCGATGATCGTAACCCCGTTTTCCATATGCCGGCGGCAAATGCGCTCGCGCATGATCCGCTCCGCCTCGGCAAGGGCGATGCGGTCATTGACCCCGATCGTTTCCTCAAATGACGGCGCCTGATAAGCGGATACTGTGCCGCCGCCCGCTTTGATAATTTCAATCACGTCGGTTAAATAATATTCCCCTTGGGCGTTGTTGTTTGTCACGTTTGTAAGCGCTTGAAACAATGTTTGGTTGTCAAAGCAATACGTTCCAGTGTTAATCTCGCGAATAGCCCGTTCCTCTTCATTCGCATCTTTATGTTCAACAATTTTTTCAACGCCGCCGGCACTGTTGCGGACGATGCGGCCATATCCAGCCGGGTCGTCAGCGATGGCTGTCAATACCGTCGCCTTCGCTTTGGCGGCCAAATGGTGCTCGACGAGCGCCTTCATCGTCTCAGCTGTGATGAGCGGCGTGTCTCCGCAGACGACGATCGTCACCCCTTCGAGGCCTTGCAAATATGGGGCTGCCTGCATCACCGCATGCGCCGTCCCAAGCTGTTCCTCTTGCAATGCGTACTCGCATTGGGCGCCAAGCTGCTCTTTCACCTGCTCCGCCCCAAATCCAACGACCGTGACGGTTTTTTCCACCCCAAGTTTGGATACTTGGTCCATGACGTGCTGAACCATTGGCTTGCCGCAAACGGGATGAAGCACCTTATACTGCTTCGACTTCATCCGCGTTCCTTGTCCGGCCGCCAAAACGACCGCATATCGCTTCATGTGAAAAGCCTCCAATTATCCTTTTAATCATAGTCCCAAGAGAAGATCCCCCCGCTTCAAGCGCGTGAAAGACGAAGCCCCACGACCAGCGGGGGAATACCGGTGGCATCAGCCAAAACACATAATCAAATCAATGTATATCATGTTCTTTGTAAACTAGATATAGCGGGTTGCATGGAGAACATTCAATGCGAAAACAAGCAAAGCCTTCCATGCGTACCATATTCAAAGGCGCGAAAAAACCCCAAATCGTCGAACCAAGGTTGGGACGACCCGAAGTGACGCTCAGGGAGACGAAAGAATGGCTTTCGTCATGGAACTGAGAAGCTCCCACTTCAAGCAAAGCGAAGTGGGAGTAGTTCGCCCATAATTGAATATATATGAATCAACAGCACTTTTCAAGGAAACAATGCGGCTGGCAAAAAATAAGGAGCTTGGTGAATTTCACCTAAGCCCCCTTTCATATGTTTACGAAGCGCCCGCTTCTTCAAGTTCTTCTTCCAGCTTCCCGAGGCGGTGGTACTCAGCTAAGATCGCCTCTTGAATTTTTCCGCGCGTAGCGGAGTTGATCGGATGCGCGATATCGCGGAACTCCCCGTCCGGTGTACGCTTGCTTGGCATCGCGACAAACAAGCCGTTATTCCCGTCAATGACGCGGATGTCATGGACAACGAACTCATTGTCCAACGTAATGGAGGCGATCGCTTTCATCCGTCCTTCGGTGTTGACGCGGCGTAATCTTACGTCTGTCACTTCCATTATGTTCACCACCTTTTCCCCTATATAAGACTCGATGTAATTAATTCCACGCCTTTCGGCAAATTCCTTCCTTTTTCAAAAAATTTTTTCTAAATTTCAGCAAGGGAAAAGATGGATGCGCCCCTCTTTATCGCACGAGGGCAACGACTTCGATTTCAACTAGGGCGTCTTTCGGCAGCCGAGCCACCTCAACGCATGAGCGCGCTGGTTTATGGTTCGGGAAATATTGACTGTACACTTCGTTCATGGCCGCAAAATCATCCATGCTTTTTAAAAAAACGGTTGTTTTCACGACTGTGTCGAGTGAGGCGCCGGCGGCTTCCAGCACCGCTTTCAAATTTTGAAACACTTGATGCGTCTGCGCCTGAATGTCGCCTTTTACCATTTCCCCCTCTGGAGTGAGCGGAATTTGCCCAGAGCTGTAAACCATATTGTTGACGATGATCGCTTGCGAATACGGGCCGATCGCTTGCGGCGCATTGGTCGTTTCCACTTTTTTCATTGAAAGAAATCCCCTTTCTAAAGTTTTATAATCAGGCAGCAGGCTGCCTAAAAAAACGCTTTGTAATTGCCTTCCTTGACGGCGATCCGCTTTTCTTTCACGTCCACCGCCGACAGTTTGACGAGCGAGATGTACTCGTCGACAAGCCGCTCTTTTGCTTCCTCAGACTCAACGAGCACACCGATGCCGGAGACGTTGCCGTTAAACTCTTGCAATAAGCTGACCATACCGTTGATCGTGCCGCCCGCTTTCATGAAGTCATCGACAATCAGCACGTTGGCTCCCTCCGCCAGGCTGCGCTTCGACAAAACCATTGTTTGGATGCGTTTGGACGAGCCGGATACGTAGTTGATGCTCACCATCGGCCCTTCCGTCACTTTATTGTCATGGCGGACAATCACAACCGGCACATACAAAAAATTGGCGATCGCATATGCGAGCGGAATTCCATTGGTGGCAATGGTCATGACGACATCCACCGGACGGTCGGCAAACATCGACGCATAAAGGCGGCCGATTTTGTTCATAATACGGGGGTCGCCAAGAATGTCGGTCATATACAAATATCCGCCGGGAAGAAGCCGGTCCGGGCGCGACAATTGCTCGCACAAATAGGCGATCACTTCCTCCGCCTCCCCGGCAGCCATTTTCGGAATGTATTGCACGCCGCCGGCCGCGCCGGGCAGCGTCCGAACCGTCCCGATTCCTTGCTGCTCAAACGTTTGTTTAATAATCGTCAAGTCTTCGCTGATCGATGATTTGGCCGATTCGTACCGATCGGCAAAAAACGTCAGCGGAATGAGCTGATGTGGCCGTTCGAGAAGATAATGCGTCATATCGACTAAACGGCCGCTTCGCCTAAGCTTCATAGCCGACCTCCTAAAACCGAATATTATAAATTTATTTTAACAAAAATGTACGTGTTTAATCAAGCGAATGCCGCTCCCCCAACAGCCTGACCGCAAACACTTGATCGCAAAAGCCCCGCAGTCCGTTATACACCCGCTGCATTCTCGAATCATGCTCGATCAGCCCAAACACTGTCGGCCCGCTTCCGCTCATCAGCACCGCATCAGCTCCGAACCGTTTCATTTGCTCTTTAATATGCGCAACTTCCGGATATTTTTTTAAGGTCACTTCCTCCAACACGTTGCCGACCAACCGGCAAATGCCCTCATAATCTTGCCGTTCGATCGCTTTCACCATTGCATCGACATCCGGATGGCAGACATGCTCAAGCTGCAAATTTCGGTACACATCGGCCGTCGACACGCCAATTGGGGGCTTAGCCAACACCACCCAGCATGGCGGCGGCGACGGGATGGGGGTGATGATTTCGCCGCGCCCGGTCGCCACAGCTGTTCCGCCGTAGACGCAAAACGCAACATCCGAGCCGATTTGCGCACCAAGCTCAGCCAATTCCCGGACGGTCAATCCGAGCTGCCAAAGCTTGTTGAGCCCGCGCAACGTTGCGGCCGCGTCGCTGCTTCCCCCTGCCAGGCCGGCCGCCACCGGAATATGCTTCGTAATCGAAATGGCCACCCCTTGGCGGATCGAAAACGTCTCCTTCATCAGTTTCGCCGCCTGGTACGCCAAATTGCGGCAATCATCCGGCACAAAGCGGTTTTGCGACACAATGCGGATCACATCCTCCTCAGGCAGCGGAATAAGCTCAATGCGGTCCGCCAAATCGATCGTCGTCATCACCATTTTCACTTCATGGTAGCCATCGGGGCGTTTATAAAGAACATCAAGTGATAAATTAATTTTTGCCGGCGCTTTGATCGACAGCCTCACTCATCTTCACCTACTTCCACGCACATTGATGATAAACGGCTTCTGGCCAGCCGCCTATCCGCCCGTTGTTTCCTATTTTCAGCGTTTTCCCGCGTGACATTCGTGCTTTTTTCATCAACCCATTTTACCATATTACCATGTCCTGGTGCCGTCGCCAAACGATATATGTAAAAAGGGCGCCCCTGCTAGGGCACCCTTGCCGCAGCGCGCCATCGCCGCCGGCGCTATTCCGTTTTTCCGGCCAGCTGCCGTTCCGCCCGTTCAATCGCCAATCTTACCATGTTTCCTGCGTCTTTCGCGCGGATGGCTCCCCACCCTTCACGCTGCACGACATCGTAAAAGCCCAGCTCTTTTGCTAGCTCTTCTTTTAAGCGTTGCGACATAACCCCGCGGCGTCGACCCAATGTCAGCAACCCCTTTCCATGTTCGTTGGCGTTAAGGCGCGAAACGTTGTGCAACCCGCCGGCGCAACAGCCGGCTGACTCGCTTGGTCATGGGGCAGATGAAAGGCGGCTGCGGCAGTTTTAGTATGAAGTGAGGAAGGCGGCTTTATGTCCGCCTATTTATGACAAAACAAAAAGCAGCAAACAAATTTGTCTACTGCCCCCCTGCTTGCTCATCGTCCCAAAACGTCAGCTTTACGGTCTCTGTCAACACGTCGGCGTAGCTGAACGATACACGTTCAAATGAGTTTTCTTTTTGATCCAGTTCAATGACAAATACCGATGGGTAAGTCTCCGCCAAAATGCCGCAACGCTCGATCATTTTTCTGCGTCCGCCGTTGGCCCGCAACGTTAAACGTCTCCCGATATTAGAGTCCAGCGCTTTTTTAATATCGGATAAAGTTTTTGGCATTCGTCATCCACCTCACTATTTGCAATTATAACAAAAATGGTCTTCAAAGTCAAAAAAATAAAAATTATATCAGCGTGTTTTTATTGCTGTCAATGAATATTTTTCTACAATATCCTTCTTTTTATGTACCTTGTGGAACTTTTTTATAAAAAATATGGCGAAAGACATAAAAAAACCGCCCGTCAATTGCGGCGGTTTTCCCCCCGTTCGTCGATCAGGCGAAACGGCATCCCGGTGCGGAGCACACCTTTCGTCTCGACTCCACCCAGCCCTTTTTCCCCGGTCAGCGTGTTGCGAAGCACATCCCACACATCGACCGTTTCCGTAAACGGGGTAAAACTGAGACGAGAAACGATATAAACCGGATCTAAGGCGTGAATGTTGACCCGCGCCGGCGAACTGGCAAAATTCGCCCCCGCGCGGATGAGCGATTCAAAATGCGATTGGCAGGCGCCGGCGAAAATGATGAGCTGATCGAGATGCGGCACTTTTTTGCGCGCTTCTTTCACTGTTTGAACAAAATGGCGTGAATGGCGGTACGCTTTCAAATCATGAAGCTTTCCTTTTGACTTTGAATACGAGTCATGACCGGTAATGACTAAAATATCCGGACGAAACTGCTCAATCAAGGAGCCGACTTTTTCCGGCATCTCGCTTTCCTCACAGTAAACGCCGTGCACCGGCACCCCAATCCGTTCATACAAATCCATGCATTTGCGCAAATATAACGGGTCGCCGTCCAAATGAAGGACGCGTCCCGGAATTTGAAAAAAATCTTTCTCCACCCGGTACCCGCCGGTTGCCCGATACTCGACTTTTTGCTTGATCATCTGATAATCTTGGCGAAACAGCCGGTATGACTGTTCAATCAGTTCGATTTCCCGCCTTTTTCGTTCTTGTTGCTCCCGCTCATCGATAATGACCAAGTCGCTGCACGGGGCGTCGGCCACAAGCCGCACGTCCTCGCCATATAAAATGGCTTCCCATTCCCCGTCCTTTTCTTTAAGGTCAATGACGCGGAACAATACGTCGCATTGGTAAGACTTGCGGGCGACAATATCGCCGATTTTGACGTCCATCACCGCTCACTCCATTGCATAATCGTTGTCATCCATACGATATGCAGACGCGGACAATAGGTGATAGACGCCTGTTTTCAGCTGCTGCGGCCTCAACGGCGAAAAAGCGGCGCCAATGCGTTGCTTAACGAGGCAAACTCGGTTATATGAAGCGTTTCCCCGCGGCGGCGCGGATCGATGCCCACCGCAGCAAGCGCCTGTTCGATTTGTTCTTTGTTCTCTTTTCCGCCTGGCAAGCTGCTCACTAAATTATTGAGCAGCGTTTTGCGGCGCTGAGCAAAGCTCGCCCGCACCACTTGGAAAAACACGTCCTCATCCTCAACAGCGACAGGCGGATGGGCCCGTTTCGTCAGCCGGATGACGGCGGAATCGACGTTTGGCTGCGGCATAAACACGGTGCGCGGCACCGCCATCACGACTTCCGCCTCTGTGTAATACTGCACAGCAATCGTCAGCGAGCCGTAATCTTTCGTTCCCGGCCTGGCAGCGAGGCGGTCGGCCACCTCTTTTTGCAGCATGACGACGATGCCGCGGATTGGGAGCCGGTCGGTAAGCAGCTTCATAATGATCGGTGTGGTCACATAATACGGCAAGTTAGCGACCACCATCCGGTCGTTCACATCGGCCAGCTCTTCCGCAATGACCGCATGCAAATCCGCCTTCAACACATCTTGGTGAATAATGCGCACATTGTCGTAGGGGGACAATGTATCCGCCAAAATCGGCAGCAGCCGGCCATCGATTTCAAAGGCGACGACCTTTTTTGCCCGCCGTGCGAGCTGTTCGGTCAACGCCCCGATGCCGGGTCCGATTTCAATCGCCCCCGTATCGCTGGAGACGCCGGCAGCATCAACAATTTTCCGCAAAATGTTCGCGTCAATCAAAAAGTTTTGTCCGAGGCTTTTTTTAAACGAAAAACCATACCGCTCCAAAATTTCTTTCGTCCGCCCCGGTGTTGCAATGTCTTTATGCATCGCCCGCCTCCTCCCGCATCACTTGCGCCAGCGCGGCGTAAAAGGCGTCTCGGGAAATGCGGAACACTTTCAGCCGCTTATGAAACTGTCGGCCGTTGGCATAACCGATTTTCAGCTCCTCCCCGAGCCGCTGCCGGCGCCGGCGCGCCATCTCCCCGCCAACCAGTCCGGCTTCAATCAATTCTGCAAACGTAATTTCTTCTTCCCAATCGGCTGTCTCTTCATACACGTTCGCAAGCGCCTGGCGAATGTCGTCGGGGGAAGCGTGCTCGACCCCAATGCCCTTCCCGCTTCTCGCTTTCGCGGCTTCGCGCGGCAAAAAGGCGTGTTTGCATCCCGGCACTTGCTCGGCAATCGTGCGGCGGATTTTCTCGCCGGGGAAGTCGGGATCGGTGAAGATGATCACCCCGCGCCGCTCTTTCGCCAGCTTGATCCGTTCGATGACTTCCGCCCCCACCGCCGCCCCGTTTGTTTCGATCGTATCGGCATCAACGGCGCGCCGGATCGCCGCTGTATCATCTTTCCCTTCCACGACAATCACTTCTTTAATCTTCATCCCATCATTGCAGAAACAGCGAAATGAGCGATTTTTCCTATTTCTGCAATGCCTCCTTTCCGGTAAAATAAAGGGTAGAGCGAACCGCCGCCGCTCCATGCCCCTATTTTATTTTTTCAACTTTGTTGAAACTTTTTTCTGCATCAGACGTCTAATTAGACAGATGGAGCAATACGCGCATTGTTGCGGCCCAATGCCATTATAGCGAAAAAAAGCAGAGGGGAAAAACCCCTCCGCTTGCATTCTCCAATCGCCTTTCTATGGCAGCACCCGTATTTTGACACGCTTTCTGCCCCAACGAAACGCATCCGACCGTTCCGGGAAAAACACGTCGATTTTATATCCGCGAATGCTTGAGCCGGTGTCAGCGGCAATGGCATATCCGTATCCTTCCACATACACCTTCGACCCGAGGGGGATGATGGACGGGTCGACGGCAATCACTTTGACGGAAGGATTTTGGCGCAAATTGATGCCTGTGCTCGTTATGCCTGAGCAACCCGCACAATAGGCGGTATAGGCGGTGGCGGTGACGTAAAACTCCTTCGCGGCTTGATCGGCGCCGCGCGAGGACGGCCGGCCGGATGATGCAACCGGGTGCACCGTTTTAGTGCCAATGGCGACAATGCGCGGTTTGCTCTCTTTTATCGTTCTTGTCGCCAGCAATTTGCGTGCCACTTCTTTGCCGTTTTCCAATGTCACTTCATACGTTTTTTCGATTTTTCCCTTTTCCCCGGGTGCAATGACGCGCCGCTCTCCTTTTGGCAGCGAATCGTCCCGCTTCGTCACCACGGCAAAGTCGACGGGCTCTTCCACTACATCGGTGACTTTTTTAATCCGAACGATGTAAACCGTCATCCCAGCTTTGACTGTTTCTTGCAAGGAAGGTTCAATTCGGTCCCATTGGCCCAACGAGATCCCTTGCTGTTTCAAAAAGTCAGCGACCGTAGTCGAAGTGGTCCATGCCTGTTGCTGTTTGCCGCCGACATTTAGGCGAACCGGAAACGCCCTTTCAATGCCGATGTTCATGCCTTTTTGAACTTTGGCGGAAAGCGACGGCGCCACTTTGTCATGTGGCCCGACTGCCACGTGTTGCGAACGGAGCAATTCCCCGACCGTATCGGCCGTCGTCCACACTTTTTTCTTTTTTCCATTGATCGTCAATGTCACTTCTTTGCTTGCTTCCCAAATGATGTGAAGATCGTCGGTGATCGGTGTATTTAGAGACGGATAGACGTAATCTTCCTTGCGAGGCTGAATGCCTTGTTCCTCAAGCAGTTCCTCCACATCCTTCGCATAAGTGCGGATTTCCTGCTTTTTTCCGTTGATCGTGAGCGTTACATCATCTTTGGCCATCTCGTAGCCGGCCACCCCTGTGGTTGCCGAAATGGCGAGAAATCCGCTCGCCGTAACGGTCGCATTTTTCCTCCATAAGTCCAGCCACTTTCTCCTGTTTGGCAACATCGGAAACGCCTCCTTTTCCTCTGAAATCCCCTCTCCCTCTAACATGTACGCGCGAGCATACTCTATTATGCAGAAAATTCAGTGAAAAAGGAAGGAAGACTTGTCGACACGCGGTTGGTTCATATCGGCTGAATTTGTAGAATTTTATCGTCTTCGCCGCACCTTCGACAAGCCTCCCCGCTATTCGACGCCTAATTTTAGCGGTCGATGGCGAACAATTTTTTGGCATTTTCCGCCGTTGTTTCCGCTACTTCGGCAAAAGGAACGTTTTTAATTTCCGCGATGGCCTCGGCAACGTATTTGACATAGCTCGGCTCATT
Organism: Geobacillus sp. DSP4a; assembly: GCF_013096875.1. Classification (NCBI taxonomy): domain Bacteria; kingdom Bacillati; phylum Bacillota; class Bacilli; order Caryophanales; family Anoxybacillaceae; genus Geobacillus; species Geobacillus sp. DSP4a. The sequence continues at coordinate 43,995 of NZ_SDLD01000023.1, forward strand.
TCGTTTTCCACGGAAAGGGTGAGGCGTTAAGTACGGGCAATCCGTCTCGATTAACAAATGGCGGAGCGGAATTTCTTTCGCCACTTCTTTCGGCTTTTTCGCATTTTTAAACGTGACCGGGCCGCCAAGGGAAATGAAAAAGTTCATGTCAATGCATTGTTTGGCCACCTCAACGCTGCCGCTGAAACAATGCATAATCCCACCGACTTCAGCAGCGTTTTCCTCTTGCAAAATTTTTAAAATATCGGCTGTTGCCTCACGGTTATGGATGATGATCGGCAGCTTCACTTTTTTCGCCAGCGCGATTTGCCGGCGGAAAACGTCTTGCTGCACGTCTTTCGGCGATTTGTCCCAATGGTAATCGAGTCCCATCTCGCCGAGGGCCACCACTTTCGGATGGGCGGCGAGCTGTTCAATCATCTCCAAGTCGTCATCGGTCATATCAATCGCATCGACCGGATGCCAGCCGACCGCTGCATAAATAAACGGATATCGCTCAGCGAGCTCGATCGCCCGGTCAATCGTCGGCCGGTCAAACCCGACAACCACGATGTGCGAAACTCCTTCAGCGCGGGCGCGCTCGATCACTTGCTCCAAGTCTTCCTCATATTGGACGGCGTTCAAATGAGCATGAGTGTCAAAAAGCATACGAAGTCCCTCTTTTCCACTTTGATGTTAAGTGTAGCATAGAAATTGATTACGTATGTCACAACTCAGTAACATTTCCATTACAAAATAGCAACAAGGAGGTGTCAACGACGACACCCCCTCATCCGTTGCATTATTTGATTTTTGTGCCGTTTGGCACGTGCTGGTCGACGGTTGCCAACGAAAAGCCGTCGCCGCTGCCGCCGGCCAAAATCATTCCTTCCGACCATTCGCCGCGCAGCTTGGCCGGTTTTAAGTTGGCGACGCAAATGACCTTTTTGCCGATGAGTTCCTCTGGCTTGTAAAACTCGGCGATGCCGGAAATCACTTGCCGCTTCTCGCCGCCGAGATCAAGCTGGAGCTTCAGCAGCTTGTCGGCGTTTTTCATTCGCTCGGCGTGCACGACTTCGGCGACGCGCAAGTCGACTTTCGCAAAGTCGTCGATGGAGATTTCCTCCGCCCGAGCCGCTTGTTTTTCCTCTTTGGCCGCTTCCGCCGGTTTGCCGCCTTGCATATGCGCCTTAATGTACTCGACTTCAACGCCGATATCCAAGCGTGGGAAGAGCGGCTCCCCTTTCTGCACGTTCGTCCCTTCCGGAATAAGGCCGAAATCGTACAGGCTGTCCCACTCTTTCAATGAACGGTCGCTGATGCCGAGCTGGGTGAAGATGCGCTCCGGCGTGCGCGTCAAAAACGGCTGCAGCAACACCGCCGTATGGCGGAGCGATTCGGCTAGATGGGCCATGACAGAGGCAAGTTCCTCCCGTTTGCTTTCCTCTTTCGCCAACACCCATGGCTGCGTTTCGTCGATATATTTGTTCGTTCGGCCAATCAGCTGCCAAACGGCGGAGAGGGCAACGGAAAACTCCATCCGCTCCATTGCCTCTTCATATTGACGGACAACCTCGCGCGCCGTTTCGGAAAGATCTCGGTCAAACGGCGTTTTCGGGCCGCGGTACGGCGGAATCGCGCCGCCAAAATATTTCTCAATCATCGCGACGGTCCGGTGCAACAAATTGCCTAAATCGTTGGCCAAATCGTAATTGATGCGCTCGATAAACCCTTCCGGCGTAAACACCCCGTCAGAGCCAAACGGCACTTCCCGCAGCAAATAGTAGCGGAGTGCATCAAGCCCGTAACGATCAATGATCATCACCGGATCCACGACATTGCCTTTCGATTTCGACATTTTCCCATCTTTCATCAGCAGCCAGCCATGTCCGAACACTTTTTTCGGCAGCGGCAGGCCGAGCGCCATCAGCATGATCGGCCAGTAAATCGTATGGAAGCGGACGATCTCCTTGCCGACGAGATGGACATCCGCCGGCCAATATTTGCGAAACTTTTCATCGTTGTCCGTACCGTAGCCGAGCGCTGTGATGTAGTTGGCCAGCGCATCGATCCAGACGTAAATGACGTGCTTCGGGTCACCTGGCACTTTAATGCCCCAGTCAAACGTCGTCCGCGATACAGCCAAGTCCTCGAGCCCCGGCTTGATGAAGTTGTTGATCATCTCGTTTTTCCGCGATTCCGGCTGGATGAAATCTGGATTTTCTTCGTAATATTGCAGCAGGCGGTCGACGTATTTGCTCATCCGGAAAAAGTACGACTCTTCTTTCACTTTTTCAACAGGCCGGCCGCAGTCTGGGCAGTTGCCGTCAACAAGCTGCCGTTCGGTGTAAAACGATTCGCACGGCGTGCAGTACCAGCCTTCATACTCGCCTAAATAAATATCGCCTTGTTCGACAAGACGGGCGAAAATCTTTTCGACAATTTTTTTATGCCGCTCCTGTGTCGTCCGGATAAAATCGTCGTATGAAATGTCCAGTTTTCTCCACAACTCTTGGATGCCGGCGACAATGTCGTCGACATATTGCTGCGGCGTGACCCCTTTTTCTTGCGCCTTGCGCTGAATTTTTTGCCCATGTTCGTCCGTTCCGGTCAAATACATGACATCATAGCCGCGCAGCCGCTTATAGCGAGCCATCGCATCCCCCGCCACGGTCGTATAAGCATGGCCAATGTGCAATTTGTCGCTTGGGTAATAAATCGGCGTCGTCAAATAAAACGTCTTTTTCTCCATCGGTTAGGCCCTCCCTCGTACTGTTGCGCACAAAAGCCCCCGTCCTGAGGACGAGAGCGGCGTTACTTCTATTTTACATAATTTTTTCATTGTACAAAAACATCTATTTCTCCTTGACGAAAAAAATATACGCAAATGGGCAAAAATACCTCCTTATTTTGGGCAATCGCCGCGAATTTATTATAGAGGGATAGAGTTTTGGCAAATAAAATGGTTCATGTTCCTTTATACCCAACCACAAACTTTTTTCCACAATAACAATATACATTTTTTTTAAATTTTACATATTAAAGGATTGACGCATAATGGAAACACTGATATGATTAGGGTGTAGGAAATTTGTCGAATATTGACGAATAAACGACAAAAATCATTGCGGAGAGGAGAGCAGACGATGAAATCGACGGGGATCGTACGTAAAGTCGATGAGTTGGGCCGTGTCGTCATCCCGATTGAGTTGCGCCGTACACTGGACATTAACGAAAAGGATGCATTGGAAATTTACGTCGATGACGATCGCATCATTTTGAAAAAATATAAGCCGAATATGACATGCGTCGTCACGGGGGAAGTATCGGACGACAACTTTAAATTAGCGGGCGGCAAAATCATTTTAAGCCGCGAAGGCGCGGAAATTTTGCTGCAGGAAATCCGCCAGCATTTGCAAGAAGCGGCGGACAACGAGTAAAAAAAAGAGTTTCTCTGGTTTCAGAGAAACTCTTTTTTTTCTTGCTGCTGATGGTACTGTTGATAGACGTCGCGTTTGGACATATGCCGATCAGCCGCTGCCTGCTTTGCGGCTTCTTTTACGGAAAGGCCCTGCTCTTGAACATAATAGTCGACATGTTCGACAATCGACAGCGGCTGCCACCATGCCCCCTCCTCTTGCATGGCTTCATGTCCACCGCCGCGCGCCCCTTCGACAATGAGGCAAAATTCGCCGCGGATGTCCGCCGTCTCGGCCCAAGCAACCGCCTCGCTCAAATCGCCGCGGATGAATTCCTCAAACCGTTTCGTCAGCTCACGGCAAAGAGCAATGCGCCGTTCACCGAACACGTCGTACATGACAGCAAGCGTTTCTTTCAAGCGATGGGGCGCCTCATAAAAAATCAACGTTTCCCGCGCTGTTTTCAACGACAGCAGCTGCTCTCGTTTTTCTTTTTTCGACCGGTCCAAAAAACCGACGAACAAAAAACGCTCCGTTGGCAGCCCGGAGGCGACGAGCGCCGTCACTGCCGCGTTGGCTCCGGGAAGCGGCACGACGCGGCACCGTTCATCCAGTGCAGCAGCAACAAGCTCATAGCCAGGGTCGGAAATGCCGGGCATGCCGGCGTCGCTCACCAGCGCCACCGTTTTCCCTTCTTTCAGCCATTCGACAAGCTGCCGGCCGCTCGCATATTTATTGTGTTCATGGTAGCTGACGAGCGGCGTATGAATGTCGAAATGCGACAACAGCTTTTTCGTCTGCCTTGTGTCTTCCGCAGCGATCACGTCCGCCTCCCGCAGGATCCGCACAGCCCGAAACGTCATATCGTCCAAATTGCCGATCGGCGTCGGCACGATGTATAGCGTTCCTTGTTTATCCCGGTCAGCAAAGCTTTTTTGGTGCCAAAGCATCCGTCTCCCGCCCCTTTACGATGAAATGATGCCGTATAGAATGCGCTTCGTTTCTTCGGTATATTCATCATCCTCGCCATACACGATGAGCGGGGGCAACACTTTTAAGTCCGGGTTCGCATCTTTCATCCCCTCGATTAAAATCATGTTCGCTTCTTTGCCCGCTTTTGGATATACAAACCGAAGCCGTTTCGGCTCAAGCCGGTATCGGCGCATAAACGTCACAAGGTCGGGCAGCCGTCCAGGCCGATGGACGAACGCCGCCTTTCCGCCTTGTTTCAGCAGCTGGCTGCTGACACGAACGACATCCTCCAGCGTGCAGTAAATTTCATGGCGGGCGATGGCAAAATGTTCATTTTTGCTTAGCTCCTCTCGGCCGACAGTCGGAAAATACGGAGGGTTGCATGTGACAACATCATACTGGCTGTAGCCGATGCGCTGCGGCGCCTCTTTAATGTCACCGTGTATGATTTCAATTTGTCCTTCAAGTCCGTTGTATGCGACGCTCCGCCTCGCCATGTCGCAAAGCCGCTCCTGAATTTCGATGCCGATAATCTTCCCCTTTGTCCGCCGGCTTAACAGCAGCGGGATGACCCCATTGCCTGTGCATAAATCGACAATCTTCCCCTTTTGAATCGGCATGTAGGCAAAATGGGCAAGCAGCACGGCATCAAGGGAAAAGGAAAACACAGACGGACTTTGGATAATGCGAAGCTCCTCATTGAGCAAATAATCGAGTCGTTCATCTGCGTACAATTCCACCATTTTGCGCACAATCCTCCATAGAAAAAAATAACCTTTCCGAAATGGAAAGGGGAGCACTGCCTTTATTTTTTGTTCAAAAACGACAAGCAAAACAAACAATCGCCTTCCGTGCGAACGCTTCCGTAGTGGACGTGGCAAATATGGAATCCTTCTTGGTAAAGGCGTGCCAAATTGTCATACCCTTCGCCAATGTCAAGCAGCTTTTTGCCCTGTTTCGTTTCTTTTTTCTTCTCCTCATCCCATGCTTCCGACATCTGCTCGAGCCGCCGGCGCAAATGGGCGTTTTCAATCTGCAGCTGATGGTTCTCCTCGAGAAGTTCTGATACGCGTTGCTTCAGCTGCACAAGCTCACGGTAAAAATGGCTCAGCTGCTCCTCCATATTGGCCACCAATTGAAACACTTCTTTTTTGTCTACCTTTTCCACATGGCCCCACCCCAAATTAATCTGCGACACGAATGGACAGCGTCCCGTTCTTCATCAGCTCATCGAGCGTATATTCAACGACCCGCCCGTGCTCCGGCAATTCGATCTGCAACACCCGCTCCAAAATGTTTAACCCGACGACTTTGCCAAAGCCATACGGCGTTTCGACATATTCCCCTAAATCAGGAAGTTGTTCTTTCGCTGTTTCGTACTCCTCGCTCTCATATTTTAAGCAGCACATGAGACGTCCGCACAACCCGGAAATTTTCGTCGGGTTGAGCGATAAGTTTTGATCCTTCGCCATCTTGATCGACACCGGCTCAAAATCGCCAAGAAAGGTCGAACAGCAAAGCATGCGGCCGCACGGTCCAATGCCGCCAAGCATTTTCGCCTCATCGCGCACCCCGATTTGCCGCAGCTCGATGCGCGTCCGGAAAATCGAGGCCAAGTCTTTGACAAGCTCACGGAAATCGACGCGGCCATCGGCGGTGAAATAAAAGATGACTTTGTTGCGGTCAAACGTATATTCAACATCAACAAGCTTCATTTCCAGCCCGTGCTCTTCCACTTTGCGCAAACAAATGTCGTACGCCTCGCGCGCCGCTTTTTTATTTTCTTCAACGACCCATTTGTCTTTTTCGTTCGCGACGCGGATCACTTTTTTCAGCGGCAGCACCACATCGTTTTCATCGACTTGTTTATTGGCGACGACGACTTTTCCGTATTCAATGCCGCGCGCCGTTTCGACGATGACAAATTCGCCGACGGTAATGATGAAATCACCTGGATCAAAATAATAAATTTTCCCCGCTTTTTTAAAGCGGACACCGACGACAGTATACAACGCTCTCCCTCCTTTACCGCTTTAATTGAAGAACGAGCTGCTCCATCAACAGCGCCTGGCTCATGTTCGTTGTATTTAAACGCGCTTTCGCTTGCAAAATCGCTTCCATGCTGTCCAAAATCCGCCGCTGCGGGCAAGAAAGCGCCCACTGCTGCAGGCGGTCAAGATGGTCGCGATAGAGGGCGCCCTCGCTCCGTCCCACCTGAATATGCAATAAATCGCGGTATATATATAAAAGCAAATCGAGGCCAAGGTCAAGCTGGTGTTTTTCCGAAAAGTGCGGAACCACACGATCGTGGATGAAAAACAGCAACTGCAGCTCCGGTTTGCCGAGCATCTCATACAATTGTAGCACTAACGTTCGCGCATCAGCAAACCAACGGTCTTGACTGATCGCCAACGCCTCATCGTAGCTGTTCGTCACGTGGGCCGCCAGCAACGCCAACGAAGGCGGCACGCGCTCCTCCATGAGCCGGGCCGCGAGTTCCGCCGGCGGCAGCGGTCGGAAAGAAAGAACTTGACAGCGGGAAATAATCGTTCCTAACATTCGGTGATATTGCTCGGTCAACAGCACGGCCACCGTTCCCGGATGCGGCTCCTCCAGAAACTTCAGCAGGCTGTTGGCTGCGCTGGCTGTCATTTGATCGGCGTGCTCGACGATATACATCTTCTTATCCGACTCAACGGCTGTTTTTGTAAACTCTTGTTGCAGCCATTCGATTTGCTCTTTCTTGATCGACCCTCCATCCGGGCTGATCACCCGAACGTCCGGATGGTTGCCGGAATCGATGCGCCGGCAGTTGCGGCATTCCAAACACGGGGCGATTCCTGACGGGGACAAGCAAAACAAGCTTTTTGCCAACAACAAGCTAGCGGCTTTTTTTCCCGTCCCCCTCTGCCCTTCAAACAAGTACGCATGGGAAATCCGCCCTTTTTCAAGGCCGCTTTGCAGCATTTTCGCCGCCACCGGCTGATGCTTGGCCAGCTGCTCCCATCGCATCGCCATCACTCTCTCTCATTTCTTACCTTCTATTCTATCATGTTTATGGCAAATCATCACGGCCGGATTCATGGAAATCGCGCTTTGATCTTCCTTCCAGGCAGGCGAGCACTGCCGCGGCCGTCTCGTCAAACACGACATCGAGCGGCCGGCTCGCATCGATCACCACGATTCGGTCGGCAAACCGCTTGGCGAGCTTCCAGTACCCCTCCCTGACTTTCGTATGGAAAGACAACGCCTCGAGGTCGAGCCGGTTGACCTCCCGCCCCGTATGTTTCCGAATCCGTTCGAGCCCGATTTTTGGGTCAAGATCGAAATAAATGGTGAGCGATGGCATATATCCATCAATGGCAAACTCGTTAATTTTCCATACCTCCTCAATGCCAAGCCCACGGGCAAACCCTTGGTAAGCCAACGAACTGTCCACAAACCGGTCGCAAAGAACAATGCGCCCCGCCTCAAGCGCCGGCACGATCTTCTCGAGCAAGTGTTGGCGCCGGGCCGCCGCGTACAGCAATGCTTCCGTCCGTCCATCCATTTCCGTATAATCGCGATTCAAAATAATGGCGCGAATCGCCTCGGCGATGCGCACCCCGCCCGGCTCCCTCGTCGCCATCACGTCAAATCCACGCTTGCGCAACAACGATTCGAGCTTGCCGACCATCGTCGTTTTTCCAGCCCCCTCCGGCCCTTCAAACGAAAAAAAATACCCGTTCATCGTTCACGGCATCCTTTCTCTCATTCGAGTTCATAGACGACCAGCTGCCCGTGCCTAAGCCGGCTCCCTCCTTGTATATGCGCCCGATGGCCGAGAAGACGGCGAATCTGCTCAATATGGCGCCCGTCAATCCGCTCCCCAACCCAAACGAGCGGCACCCCGGGTGGATACGGAATAACCGTTTCCGCCGCTATGCACCCTTCCGCCTCCTCGATCGCGACGGCTTTTGTCCGCACATGGCGCAACTCATCGTATGGAACCACCGTCGACATCGGAGGATGTACGCAAGGGATGAAGTCAAACGGCGGCGTTTCCTCAACCGGCAGATCGCGCCACGCCCATTTGATTTTCTCCGCCGCCTCCATCAACCGTCCAGTGGCAGCAAGCGGGCAAATGAGCAAAACATTGGAAGGATCAGCCAGTTCGGCAAACACTCCTTCTTCCTCAAGACGCCGCTGCAGTTCATAGCCCGTCAGCGAGCTGCGCGTCTGCACCGTCACCTTCAGCGGATCGGTTTGAACACCGGGCTGACGGGAGGAAACGACCGCCACCCCGCTAATACGATCAAGCGCTGTCTTAAATCCGTCAATTTCAGCGACAATCGCCGCGACATCGTCCGCCGTCAGCTGAGCGACGTAGCGCCGCGCCAAATCGAGCGAGGCCATAATCGGGTAAGATGGGCTGCTTGACTGAAACAACTGCAAAAAATATTTCAACCGTTCAAGATCAACCCGCTCGCTGTTTACATGCAAAAACGCTCCCATCGTCATCGCCGGCAACGTTTTATGCGCCGACTGGATAACGACATCGGCGCCGCAGGCAAGCGCTGACTGAGGAAACGGCGGGCCAGCCGCAAAATGGGCGCCATGCGCTTCATCAACTAGAACGGGAACGCCGCGTTCATGGGCAAAGCGGACGATGTCCGTTACATCAATGGACATCCCGTAATAGTTTGGATTGGTCAACACAACAGCCGCCGCATCGCGATGAAGCTCAAGCGCTTCCTTGACAGCTTCGGCACGAACATGCGAGGCGACGCGTACATCGCTGTCAAATTCGGGAGAAAGGAGAACCGGAGCCGCCCCCGCGATTTGCAGCGCATGCATCACTGACTTATGGCAGTTGCGCTGTACGATGACTTTCTGTTTATTTTTATCGCATACAGCGGCAATCATCGCCAAATTGCCCGCTGTTGACCCGTTGACAAGGAAAAATGTCTTAGCAGCCCCATACAGTTCAGCCGCCAATGACTGCGCCTCAGCGATAACCGATTCCGGATGATGCAAATCGTCAAGCCCCCCGATCTCCGTCGCATCAAGAGCCAGCAACGGCGCAAAAAATTCCGTTGCCTGCGGCGGAAACAACGCCCCATACTTATGCCCCGGCACATGGAAAGACACGGGGCGGCGGGCCCAATGCCGTGCCAATGCATCATATAAAGGAGTTTTCGCTTGATCCATCATGATCCTCTTTCCTAATCATCATTTACGAAGTGCAACGGCCGCATGCACCAAAAGTACACAGACACCCGATATGTATGAAGGCTGATGATTGGTTGAACCATCGGCCCCAAACGTGCTTTTTCCAAGATGAGAAACCTTTTCAAAACAGCTCTTCCCTTGCAGCCCAAAACACGGGTCGGCCGAAATCATTGTGTTTCGCCAGCCTGATGGGAAATGCTAAAAATAATATTAACATGAACCAGCCGGAAAGAAAATGAACAGACAGCGGCCGCCATTTTTCCCGAAGAAAAATAAAAACAGGCCCTGTACAGGCCTTCATGAGTAAATTTTCGACGCAACCATTTTCCGAAGCTTCTGCACATAAAATGCGTAATTTGGGTCATCCGTATTCGTTTGTACAATCGCTTGGTTGCAGTCAATACAAAGAAAATGGCCAAAAAGGAAAATGCCCTTCTCTTTTTCTTGCTCACAAACGAGACAAACTTTTTCACGTCGATTTTTCCCAATCACCGGCGCCCCCACGCTCTCCACCTCCCATTCTCTATGTTTCCCACACTGATAACATTCTATACTAGTAGACGATAAAGGGTAAAAAAAGCACCCCATTGCGCGTCATGCACAATAGGGTGCTCTGTTTTCCGCCTAGCAGCGACCTACTCTTGCAGGGGCGCTGGCCCCAACTACCATCGGCGCTGGAGGGCTTAACTTCCGTGTTCGGGATGGGAACGGGTGTTTCCCCTCCGCTATCACCACTAGGCAAGCGATTCAGTTTTGACATCATTTATTATACTTAAAAAATAAATGTTGTCAAGAAGGAAAGTCATTCCTTCAAAACTAGATAACCGTTTCAGGAAGAAGCCGCGGCGAACCGCTCGCCTGCGCTTTTCGCTGTCTAGTTCCAGCCGCCATCGGCTCGCGACGCTTCGGTCCTGCTGCGGCGGGCTAAGCCCGCTCGCAGGCCCTCCAGCGCACCTCGCCGATAAGCAGGCGGCCTCCACTTTTCTTGTTAGGTTAAGCCCTCGATCGATTAGTATCCGTCAGCTCCACGTGTCGCCACGCTTCCACCTCGGACCTATCGACCTCGTCATCTTCGAGGGATCTTACCCGCCTGACGCGGTGGGAAATCTCATCTTGAGGGGG
>NZ_SDLD01000240.1:0-374 GCF_013096875.1 Geobacillus sp. DSP4a
ATCTGCTCCGACGGGGGTAAGTTATACAAACGGAAATGGAACAGGATATATCGATTTCAAATGGAATCCTGTGAGTGGAGCGACGGGGTATAAAATTTGGATTTTTAACGGTTCCTACTATGAATCGTTAGATGTCGGGAACGTCACTTCTTGGACAACGAAAAACAAAAAGTATTGGCCAACATCCACGGAAATTCATGCAGGTAGATATAATGTAAATTATCACTTTATTTCGGAACAAAAGAGCCATTTTTTTGCACATTCCTTCAGAAAGCCCTCTCCCCTTTTCTGAAAGAATGTGCTAAATTTTTTGTGAATTATTTCGGAAGAGAAAATCCATCGGTTCATAGGAGGGGGAGGAGGACGTGATTCAA
>NZ_SDLD01000241.1:0-373 GCF_013096875.1 Geobacillus sp. DSP4a
GGTTCATCACCAAATTTTGTGATTTAGTGACAAAAAAGAGAAAGCACTGACGAGATCCTGGCAATAATGTTAGCGGTGAAATAAACATTAAGGAGGTCTCGTAAGTGCTTTCTATACCACTAGGATTGCCAGAATTTAAAGTGATTAAACAAGAACTTCATTCCTATGGTTATGCGATTCATGTAGAGAAAACAGAGACACAGGAACGTTGCCCTCATTGTGGGTTTGCCACTTCCTCTGTCCACAACAGACGGACAAGAAAAGTACGGGATTTGGCGATTTTCCATCAACCGGTGTACTTGTTCGTAAAGGTAAAGCGCTATCGGTGCTGGAATTGTTCCCAAGTGTTTTCCCCCTCTTTGGAATCGATTCC
>NZ_SDLD01000242.1:0-369 GCF_013096875.1 Geobacillus sp. DSP4a
ATTTTGGGAAGCGGGCGTGCTTTCAGCTGGATCGATTTCATGTGGCGCGGGAGCTGCGTCAGTGTCTGTCCGGCCATCCGCGTTGGCGGGAGGTGCGGAAGAAGCTGGCGAAACAAGACGAAGAGGGGCTTCTCGTGGAGCTGAACAGCGCGGTCGGCACGTTGGAGGACGAAGGCAAAGAACAACAGCTGGCCGCCTTGATTCGCCGGATCGAGTCGATGCCGGGATGCATCCGGGACTATCGGGAGTGGCTGTCGGAGCAAGGGGTGGAGACGACCGGCATGCGTCCGATGGGCCACGCCGAGAGCGTGATGAGCCGGTTTGCGCATCGGGTGAAATCCCGCCGCAGCTGGAAAGACCAAGGGCTTC
>NZ_SDLD01000243.1:0-356 GCF_013096875.1 Geobacillus sp. DSP4a
ATCATGAACGGCGGATCACGCCGGTGTTCATTTTGGACGAGATGCATTTAGCGAAGGATGCATTTTTACAGGACATCGCGATCTTGTTCAACTTTGAGATGGATTCGACCAACCCATTTGTCTTGATTTTGGCCGGGCTGCCCCATTTACAGGGGAAGCTGCGGCTCAATCAGCACCGCCCTCTCGACCAGCGGATCATCATGCGATACCGGATGGGGCCGCTGGAGAAGGAAGAGGTGGCGGGCTACATCGAACATCGGATGAAACAGGCCGGGGCGAAGCATCCGATCTTCACCCCATCGGCGTTAGAGGCGATTGCCCTGCAGTCGCGGGGATGGCCTCGGGTGATCAACACG
>NZ_SDLD01000244.1:0-350 GCF_013096875.1 Geobacillus sp. DSP4a
TTCATGAGACATGAACCTCCTTGTGGATAGTTGGTGGTACATCTATTCTAACCAAGGAATCGGGTTCATGTCTCCTTTTTTGTTTAGTTGTCAATTTATGTCAGTGAATTTGCTCATCTACAGTAATATAATATAAGAAATAAGGAACGAATTTGCTAACGTAACTTCAATCCATGCCCCAAGTGATGAAAAACACTTGGGGCATTTTTCAATTCTAATCGTATACCCGAGTTCGACAGTCACTAGGCAAACAAAATGCCTCTCGCCCCTTGATACAAAAGGGATCGGAGGCATTTGGGCACACTTCGGGCGTGTATCTAGGCGCGAGGGTGGATGCCTAGAATCTTTGG
>NZ_SDLD01000245.1:0-349 GCF_013096875.1 Geobacillus sp. DSP4a
TGGTGCTGTTGGCCTGCGTGTACAGCATCGCCGAATCCCGACAAAACCTCTCCACCGGGCTGGAGCTTCTTCGGTCGCGGAAAGACCACAGCGTCGTCGAGTTCATTTATGACGCTGCGAAGCAAGAGATTCCCAATGATGTGATCAAAAAACAGCTCCGTATCGCGTAAGGGGGACCCTGTTTGTCTCTTAAAGCATGGAAATTATTGTAATGAAAAATGCTCACCTGAATCCGTGACAAAACATCTTTACAATGGTCGCAAACCGTTGATACGATAAGGGAAAACGACGTTGACGATTCTTCATCAAGTAGGTGATATGATGAAAGATTTCCCGATTCGGTTTGTAT
>NZ_SDLD01000246.1:0-347 GCF_013096875.1 Geobacillus sp. DSP4a
GTGCATAAATATATCTTTGCCCGTGATGGGGCAAAAGAAGCACGGAAAAAAGGAGAAAAAATCAAATATCCATACAAAAAGAAAAAACATTTCAACACGAAATGGGCAAAAGATGGGTTTGTTTTGCATGAAGACGGAACGTTGGAACTGTCGCTAGGAATTTGGAATCGAAAACGACAATCTCCTTTGGTGGTGAAAATCGACAAAGAGAAACTTCCAAACGGAAAAGTCAAAGAAATCGAGTTGGTCTATGACCGTGGTTTGTGGCTTTGTTTATCGTATGAAGATGGGAAAAAACCAAAAGAAAATCCATGTAAAAACCGTGTTGCTATTGACCCAGGGGAAAT
>NZ_SDLD01000247.1:0-344 GCF_013096875.1 Geobacillus sp. DSP4a
GACGCCTTAAAGCCGAAGCGCCGTTCGGACCGCGGCCACTCAAGGCGTCTGTCGCCCGATGATGAGGATCATATTTTAGCCCTAAGAAAAGAACATCCCACCATGCCCGTGACGGTGTTCTACGAACGCCTGATCGAGCAGGGGGAAATCCCAGAAAACCATACCTCTTACTTTACTATATACCGATTATTGAAAAAACACAACCTTGTCGGGAAAGAAAAACGGCGACCTTTATCAACGAACAGAACTGACGGCCAAACAAGCGCTATTCCTTGCGGCTCTAGGGCTGGAACCTCCTCCAAAGATTCTAGGCATCCACCCTCGCGCCTAGATACACGCCCGAA
>NZ_SDLD01000248.1:0-343 GCF_013096875.1 Geobacillus sp. DSP4a
TGAAACACCTCATGCGGCGTTTTTCCGTCCAGTGAGGCGTGCGGTTTTCGATGATACTCTTCTTCAAGCCACTTCCAAAAACGCTCGTTCAACTCGTCAAGCGACTTCGGCGGATTCAGCTCCAACAGTGGATAAAACCGTGTCTGTACGGTGCGGAAGAACCGTTCGATTTTTCCCTTGCTTTGCGGGTCATACGGCTGGGTGTGGATGAGCGTAATTCCCATCTCGGCGCACGCATACTGCAGCACCTCGGACCGATACATTTTCCCGTTGTCCGAGTAAATGCGCTTCGGCTTCCCGCAACGAAGCACCGCTTCCTTCGTGACGATCCGCAGCCCGTCAA
>NZ_SDLD01000249.1:0-341 GCF_013096875.1 Geobacillus sp. DSP4a
TAGTTTTGTGTACAATTCATCTGAAGTCCTCCTTGGTATGGTGAGTGATGTGGTTGACACCCCTGCATCATACCAAGAGGGCTTTTTTTGATCAAGTCCCCGGAAAAGCTCCTAACGGGAATGCTCCCTTGAGGGAAGCACGCAGGATAGAATGCTTGAACAAAGGCTGCTGCACCAGCTGTTTTTGAGAACGAAGCAGGGAGGAAGACCGATACGCGTCTTGTATGAACGCTGTTGCGGATTGGACGTGCATAAGCAATCGATTACGGCTTGCGCCCTTACCCCTGAAGGAAAAGAGATTCGCACGTTTGGTACGCTGACCGACGATCTCGAGGAGTTGG
>NZ_SDLD01000024.1:0-53904 GCF_013096875.1 Geobacillus sp. DSP4a
CCCCCTCAAGATGAGATTTCCCACCGCGTCAGGCGGGTAAGATCCCTCGAAGATGACGAGGTCGATAGGTCCGAGGTGGAAGCGTGGCGACACGTGGAGCTGACGGATACTAATCGATCGAGGGCTTGACCTATAAGCGGCTTCTTCCGACGGTTATCTAGTTTTGAAGGAATGACTTTCCTTCTTGACAACATTTATTTTTTAAGTATAATAAATGATGTCGAAACTGAATCGCTTGCCTAGTGGTGATAGCGGAGGGGAAACACCCGTTCCCATCCCGAACACGGAAGTTAAGCCCTCCAGCGCCGATGGTAGTTGGGGCCAGCGCCCCTGCAAGAGTAGGTCGCTGCTAGGCAGGCAAAAATGAGGGAGCTGTTTGGTTCTCTCATTTTTTTGCCTATTTCAAATGAGTCATTTTGAATGACGCCATTTTTAATCCTCTCCCCCAAAATGTAAAGCGTGATCATCGTTTCCTAGACCCCCTTTTTCATAAAAGCGATAGGAAACGGAAACTCCCGAAAGGGTGTCCTGCACGCCATGGGACACCCTCTTTTTTTATATGCGGCGGTTGACGGTCTGCTGCCTATTGGGACGATCATTCCCCTTTTTTAATCATAATTTTCTTTTTGGGTTCTTCGGGAATGAGGCGATGCAAGTGAATGAAGAGCAGGCCATGATGGTATGTCGCTTCAATGCGGTCCTCTTTGACCGGGAATGGCAGTGGAACGGTTTTTTCAAACCGGCCTTGGAAAATGCCTTCTTCTACTAATTCAAACCCTTTAAAGTTGAGATTGACTGTCGCCTTCACTTCCAGCGTTTTGTATGATACATACACTTCCGCGTCCTCGATTTTTTTCAGTCCGGGAAGGCTAATGACGATGAGCAGTTCGTTGTCTTTCTTGTATAGGTTCATGCCGGATGATGATTTGTTTGCCGACGGCAGCAACGGCTGAATGCTCCCCCAAAAATCGGTTTGGAAAAACTGCTGCCAATGCTTTGTCCAATCGGAAAACGGTGTGAACGGGTTTTGATCAGCCATGGCGTTTCCCTCCTCTGCTCCTTCATCATATGCCGCCCCGTCTGTTTGGTGATTGATAAAATACGAACATTTCCTTTTCAAAAATATTAAATGTTCGATTTTGCCTTGACACTTTGTTTCAAAACTTGTTAATATAAAAGTAGCTTCATAGTGTATCGCAATGTCCCTCATATAATTTTGGGAATATGGCCCAAAAGTCTCTACCCAATCACCGTAAATGATTGGACTATGAGGGAAAGGATCGGTTTTGGCTTTTTTTCGATCAGCAACTGTCAAAGCCCAGAACGATGCTTTCCCTCGCTTATAAGAGGGAATGTATGTTCTGGGCTTTATTGTTTTGCATTAAAGGGGTGGAACGTATGAGCCCGATCGTCGGGGTTGTGATGGGAAGCCATTCGGATTGGGAAACGATGCGGCATGCTTGCGCTGTTCTTGAGGAATTGGGGATTCCGTTTGAGAAAAAAGTCGTGTCGGCGCATCGGACGCCGGATGAGATGTTTCGGTATGCAGAAACGGCGGAGGAGAGGGGCATTAAAGTCATTATTGCTGGGGCCGGCGGTGCGGCTCATTTGCCGGGGATGATTGCGGCGAAAACGACGCTGCCGGTGATTGGGGTTCCTGTGCAGTCGAAGGCGTTGAACGGTTTGGATTCATTATTGTCGATCGTGCAAATGCCGGGTGGGGTGCCGGTGGCGACGGTGGCGATCGGCAAGGCGGGGGCGACGAACGCCGGGTTGCTCGCGGTGTCGATCGTTGGACTGTTTGAGCCGCGCTATATGGAGGCGCTCAAAGCGCGGCGGGAAGCGATTCGAAAACAAGTCGTGGAAAGCAGTGATCAGCTTGGCTAAGCGGTGGATTGTTCCCGGACAGACGATCGGCATTATCGGTGGGGGGCAGCTCGGGCGGATGATGGCTTTGGCGGCGCGTGAGATGGGGTTTCGCATCGCCGTGCTGGATCCGACGTCTGATTCCCCGTGCGGGCAAGTGGCCGATGTGGAAATCACCGCGCCGTACCATGATTTGGATGCGATAGCTGAACTGGCGCGCGTGAGCGATGTCATTACGTACGAATTTGAAAATATCGATGCGCAGGCGCTTGAGTGGCTGGAGGCAAACGCCTATGTCCCGCAAGGAAGCCGGCTGCTGGCGGTGACGCAAGACCGGGCGCTGGAGAAAGCGGCGATTGTCGAAGCCGGGTTGCCGGTGGCGCCGTATAGGGAAGTGGACGGATGGGATGAGTTGGAACAGGCCGTTGCCATGACCGGCTTTCCGTGCGTCTTGAAAACGCGGCGCGGCGGTTATGACGGCAAAGGGCAATATGTGCTGCGCGGCGAAGGCGATCTAGCCAAAGCGGCTGATTTGCTTGGACTTGGCCCATGCATTTTGGAAGGCTGGGTGCCGTTTGTGAAAGAAATGTCGGTCATTGTCGCCCGCAACCTCGATGGTGAGACGGCTGTTTTTCCAGTGGCGGAAAATATTCATGTCGAGAACATTTTGCATCAAACGATCGTTCCGGCCCGAATTCCGGAAAGCGTGCAAGAGCGGGCCATTCGCTACGCGGAAGTGTTGGCCGCATCGTTTTCGCTCGTTGGGACGCTGGCCGTTGAAATGTTTTTGACGGCGGACGGGGATATTTATATTAATGAGTTGGCCCCTAGACCGCACAACTCGGGTCATTATACAATCAATGCATGTGCGACGTCGCAGTTCGCCCAGCACATCCGCGCCGTCTGCAACTGGCCGCTCGGCTCGACGGAGTTGTTGAAGCCGGCGGTGATGGTCAATATTTTAGGCGAGCACGTCGAGCCGGTCATTCGGCATATCGGTGCGTTCGACGGGGGGACCTACGTCCATCTGTACGGCAAACACGAAGCGAAGCCGAAGCGGAAAATGGGGCATGTGACGGTGCTGGCAGACGATGTTGAGGAAGCGCTGAGGCGAATCGAGTCGTGGCAAATTTGGCAAGATCGGAGGCTGGAACGAAGATGATTGAACGCTACACGAGACCGGAAATGGGAGCCATTTGGACGGAGGAAAACCGCTTTAAGGCGTGGCTTGAGGTGGAGTTGCTTGCCTGCGAAGCGTGGGCCGAACTTGGCGTCATTCCGAAAGAGGACGTCCGCCGCTTGCGGGAAAACGCGTCGTTTGACATCCGCCGCATTAAGGAAATCGAAGAAGAAACGCGCCATGATGTCGTAGCGTTTACGCGGGCGGTTTCGGAGACCCTCGGCGAGGAACGGAAATGGGTGCATTATGGTCTCACGTCGACCGATGTCGTCGATACGGCGCTCGGCTACTTGTTAAAGCAGGCGAACGCGATTTTGCGGCGCGATTTGGAAAACTTCATTCAAGTATTGAAAGAGAAAGCGCGCGAACATAAATATACGGTCATGATGGGGCGCACGCACGGCGTCCATGCCGAACCGACGACGTTCGGGCTGAAGCTGGCGCTTTGGTATGCCGAAATGCTCCGGAATTTGGAGCGGTTTGAACAAGCAGCTAAGATGGTGGAAGTCGGGAAAATTTCCGGAGCGGTCGGCACGTATGCCAACATTGACCCGTTTGTCGAGCAATATGTGTGCGAGAAGCTCGGACTGACGCCAGCGCCGATTTCGACGCAGACGCTGCAGCGCGACCGCCACGCTTACTATATGGCGACGCTCGCGCTCATCGCGACATCGATTGAAAAGTTCGCCGTTGAGATTCGCGGCCTGCAAAAAAGCGAGGTTCGTGAAGTCGAGGAGTTTTTCGCGAAAGGGCAAAAAGGCTCATCAGCGATGCCGCATAAACGCAATCCGATCGGTTCGGAAAATATGACCGGCATGGCGCGCGTCATTCGCGGCTATATGGTGACAGCGTATGAAAATGTGCCGCTTTGGCATGAACGCGACATTTCCCATTCGTCGGCTGAGCGCATCATTTTGCCGGATGCGACGATCGCGTTGAACTATATGCTGAATCGGTTCGCGAACATTGTGAAAAACTTGTTGGTCTACCCGGAAAATATGAAGAAAAATATGGAGCGCACGTTCGGGCTCATTTACTCGCAACGCGTGTTGCTCGCTTTGATTGACAAAGGGATGACGCGCGAGGAAGCGTACGATTTGGTGCAGCCGAAAGCGATGGAAGCGTGGGAGCGACAAGTGCCGTTCCGCTCGCTGCTTGAGGCGGATGAGCGGATTACAAGCCGGCTTACCAAAGAGGAACTCGATGATTGCTTTGACTACCGCCATCATTTGAAACACGTCGATACGATTTTTGCCCGCTTAGGATTGGATTGAGCAGAAAACGGCTGGCTTTGGGCCGGCTGTCCGAGCGGAAAATTTTCAATCTTCTGGATAACGGAGGCGTTCATCATGCCGACAAAACAACAGCTGCTGTACGAAGGGAAAGCGAAAAAGATTTACGCGACCGATGCGCCGGGCGTGCTTTGGGTCGAGTACAAAGACAGCGCGACCGCATTTAACGGCGGGAAAAAGGCGACGATCGCCGGCAAGGGGCGGCTCAATAACGAGATTTCCAGCTTGTTGTTTTTGAAGCTGCGCGAAGCCGGCATCGCCAATCATTTTCTTGAAAAGCTGTCGCCGACCGAGCAGCTCGTCCAACAGGTGACGATCATTCCGCTTGAGGTGGTCGTGCGCAATGTTGTAGCGGGCAGCTTAGCGAAACGCATCGGCTTGGCGGAGGGAACGCCGCTTGAGGCGCCGCTTGTCGAGTTTTACTACAAAAACGATGATCTTGGCGACCCGCTGCTCGTGGAAGACCATATTGCGATTTTAAAACTTGCCAGCCGCGAGGAGATTGACCAGTTGAAACGCGAAGCGCTCAAGGTGAACGACGTGCTGGGCGCCCATTTTGCGGAACGAAAGGTGAGATTAATTGATTTTAAGCTGGAGTTCGGCCGCACGGCGGACGGGTCGATTGTTTTAGCCGACGAGATTTCGCCCGATACGTGCCGGCTGTGGGACGCTGACACGAACGAGAAGCTCGATAAAGACGTGTTTCGCCGCGATCTCGGCAGCTTGACGGAGGCGTATGAAGTCATTTTACAACGGTTAGGGGGAGAATCGGCATGTACAAGGTAAAAGTATATGTGACGCTGCGCGAAAGTGTGTTGGATCCGCAAGGGACCGCGGTGAAAGGGGCGCTGCACAGCTTGTCATATACGGAAGTGAAAGATGTACGAATCGGGAAGTTCATGGAGCTTGTGATGGAAGAGAGCGGCCGCGACATCAACGAGCTCGTTCGCGAGATGTGCGAAAAGCTGCTCGCCAATCCGGTGATTGAAGATTACCGCTATGAAATTGAGGAGGCCGTCGCCCGATGAAGTTTGCCGTCGTTGTATTTCCGGGATCGAATTGCGACGTCGACATGTATCATGCGATCGCCGATGAGCTTGGCGAGGAAGTCGAGTACGTCTGGCATGATGAGGACAACTTGGACCGGTTTGACGCCGTTTTGCTTCCGGGCGGATTTTCGTACGGCGATTACTTGCGTTCCGGAGCGATCGCCCGCTTTTCGAAAGTAATGGCTGCCGTCAAACAGGCGGCTGATGCCGGAAAACCGGTGCTTGGCGTGTGCAACGGGTTTCAAATTTTGCTTGAAGCCGGCTTGCTTCCTGGGGCGATGCGCCGCAATCAAGGGTTGAAGTTCATCTGCCGGCCGGTGCAGCTTGTGGTGGAAAACAATGGGACGATGTTTACATCCGCCTACGAAAAAGGGGAAGTCATTACGATTCCGATCGCCCATGGCGAAGGGAATTATTATTGCGATGAACAGACGCTCGAGCGCTTAGTGGAAAACAAGCAAATCGTGTTCCGCTACCACGGGGAAAACCCGAACGGCAGCCTCATGGATATTGCCGGCATCGTCAATGAGCGGGGCAATGTGCTTGGCATGATGCCGCATCCGGAGCGGGCGGTCGACGCCTTGCTCGGCAGCGCGGACGGGCTGAAACTATTTCGATCGATCGTCAACTATTGGAGGGAGACGCATGTCGTTACTGCTTGAGCCGAGCGCGGCGATGATCAAAGAACAACAATTGTACCGCGAGATGGGATTGACGGATGACGAATTTGCGCGCATTGAGGCGATTTTAGGAAGGCTGCCGAACTACACGGAAACCGGCATTTTTTCGGTAATGTGGTCGGAGCACTGCAGCTATAAAAACTCGAAGCCGGTGCTGAAAAAATTCCCGACCGACGGCCCGCACGTGCTGCAGGGGCCGGGCGAAGGCGCCGGGATCGTCGACATCGGCGACGGGTTGGCGGTGGCGTTTAAAATCGAAAGCCACAATCACCCGTCGGCGATCGAGCCGTATCAAGGGGCGGCGACCGGGGTCGGCGGCATCATCCGCGACGTCTTTTCGATGGGGGCGCGGCCGATCGCGCTGCTCAATTCACTTCGGTTTGGCGAACTGACGTCGCCGCGCGTCAAATATTTGTTCGAGCAGGTCGTCGCCGGCATTGCCGGGTACGGCAACTGCGTCGGCATCCCGACGGTCGGCGGTGAAGTGCAGTTTGATCCGTCGTATGAAGGGAATCCGCTTGTCAACGCCATGTGCGTCGGGATCATCCGCCATGAGGATATTCAGCGCGGCATTGCGACGGGAGTCGGCAACACGGTCATGTACGTCGGGGCGAAAACGGGCCGCGACGGCATCCACGGGGCGACGTTTGCATCGGAAGAGTTGAGCGAACAGTCGGAAGCAAAGCGCCCGGCCGTGCAAGTCGGCGACCCGTTTATGGAAAAACTGCTGCTGGAGGCGTGTTTGGAAGCAGTCAAGTCGGATGCGTTAGTCGGCATTCAAGATATGGGGGCGGCAGGGCTCACGAGTTCATCCGCCGAAATGGCAAGCAAAGGCGGATTTGGCATTGAAATGAATTTGGATCTCGTCCCGCAGCGCGAGACCGGCATGACGCCGTATGAAATGATGCTGTCTGAATCGCAGGAGCGGATGCTGCTTGTCGTCAAGCAAGGGCGGGAAGACGAAATCGCTGCGATTTTTGCCAAGTATGGGTTGGAAGCAAAAGCGATCGGCAAAGTGACCGATGACAAAATGCTTCGTCTCTGGTTCCGCGGCGAGGTGGCGGCGGAAATTCCGGTGGACGCGCTGGCGAAAGACGCGCCGGTTTACCATAAGCCGTCGAAAGAGCCGGTTTACTACCGCGAATTTCAAGCGATGCCGCCGTATATTCCGCACATCGAAGACTACAACCAAACATTGCTCGGGCTTCTCGCCCAGCCGACGATTGCGAGCAAAGAATGGGTGTACGACCAATATGACTACATGGTGCGGACGAATACGGTCGTCGCCCCCGGATCGGACGCGGCCGTCGTGCGCATCCGTGGCACGAACAAGGCGCTTGCGCTCACCACGGATTGCAATTCGCGCTACTTGTACTTGGATCCGGAAGTGGGCGGGAAAATCGCCGTCGCCGAGGCGGCGCGCAACGTCGTTTGTTCGGGGGCGAAGCCGCTCGCGATTACGGACTGCCTTAACTTTGGCAGCCCGGAAAAGCCGGAGATTTTCTGGCAGCTCGAAAAAGCGGTCGACGGGATGAGCGAGGCGTGCCGGGCGCTCGGGACGCCGGTGGTGAGCGGCAACGTCTCGCTGTACAATGAAACGAACGGTGTGGCCGTCTACCCGACACCGGTCGTCGGCATGGTCGGGCTCATTGAGGACCTTTCGCATATTACCACCCAGCTATTTAAGCAAGTGGGCGACCTCATTTACGTGATCGGCGAGGCGAAGCCGGAGTTTGGCGGCAGCGAGCTGCAAAAATGGCTGGAAGGCCGCATTTTCGGAAAAGCACCGGAGATTGACTTAGAGGTGGAGGCAAGACGCCAGCGCCAGCTGCTGGCGGCGATCCGCGCTGGGGTCGTGGCGTCGGCGCATGATGTGGCGGAAGGTGGGTTGGCGGTCGCGTTGGCGGAGTGCCTGATGGGGGCTTTAGGGCTTGGCGCCAAGGTGACGGTCGGTGGCGACCTCGTCAGTGAACTGTTCGGCGAAACGCAATCGCGCTTTGTTGTTTCAGTGAAAAAAGAACATCAGGAAGCGTTTGAACAGCTCGTGGAAGCGAAGCGAATCGGCGAAGTGACAGGCGACGGCATCTTGACAGTGAACGGGGAACAGGGGGAAACGGTCATCCGCCTTTCGGTTGACGAGATGCGAAACGTCTGGAAAGGGGCTATTCCATGCTTGCTGAAATCAAAGGATTGAACGAGGAGTGCGGCATTTTCGGCATTTGGGGGCATGAAGACGCCGCCCGGCTCACATATTACGGGCTTCACAGCCTGCAACACCGTGGGCAGGAAGGGGCCGGCATCGTGGCGGCGCATAACGGGAGCTTATCCGGTCATAAAGGGCTGGGGCTGGTGACGGACGTGTTTCAAAGCGGCACGCTCGATGCACTCAAAGGGGCGGCGGCCATCGGTCATGTCCGCTATTCGACGGCGGGCGGGGGCGGCTATGAAAACGTGCAGCCGCTCTTGTTCCGCTCGCAAACCGGATCGATGGCGCTCGCCCATAACGGCAACTTGACGAACGCCATCGAGTTGAAGCTCGCGCTTGAAGGACAAGGAAGCATTTTTCAGACGACATCGGATACGGAAGTGTTCGCCCATCTCATCCGCCGCAGCCAAGCGCCGACGTTTGTCGGGCAAATGAAAGAGGCGCTCAGCCAGATCGAAGGGGCGTTTGCGTTTTTGCTGCTGACGGAAGAAGCGCTCTATGTGGCGCTTGACCCGCACGGCTTCCGGCCGCTGTCGCTCGGTCGGCTCGGCTCGGCGTATGTCGTGGCGTCGGAAACGTGCGCGTTCGACGTCATCGGCGCCACATACGAGCGGGAAGTGGCGCCTGGGGAATTGCTCATCATCAGTCATGAAGGGGTGCGTTCGGAACGGTTTGCTCCTAGGCAGCCGCGGTCGATTTGCAGCATGGAATACATTTACTTCGCCCGCCCGGACAGCCATGTCGACGGCATCAACGTCCATACGGCCCGCAAAAACTTAGGGAAACGGCTGGCGCTTGAGGCGCCGGCAGAGGCCGACATCGTCACCGGCGTGCCGGACTCGAGCATTTCGGTCGCCATCGGCTATGCGGAAGCGAGCGGCATCCCCTATGAATTAGGGCTCATCAAAAACCGTTACGTCGGCCGGACGTTCATCCAGCCGTCACAAGCGCTTCGTGAGCAAGGCGTGAAAATGAAGCTGTCACCGGTGCGCGGGGTTGTGGCCGGCAAGCGGGTCGTGATGGTCGACGATTCGATCGTGCGCGGGACGACAAGCCGGCGCATCGTCACGATGCTCCGTGAAGCGGGGGCCGTGGAAGTGCATGTGCGCATCAGCGCCCCGCCGATCACCCATCCTTGTTTTTACGGCATTGATACGTCATCAAGGGAAGAATTGATCGCGGCGAAATATTCGGTCGAAGAGATTCGCCGCTTGATCGGTGCGGATTCACTGGCGTTTCTCAGCCAGGAAGGGATGCTTGAGGCGATCGGGCGCCCGGACGTCTCGCCAGAGCGCGGGCAATGTTTGGCATGTTTCACTGGCCAATACCCAACCCGCATCGGCCGGGCTGTCCGACCGTGCTTGACGGTGAAATAACATCGCGATGGAGAACGCGATTCGGTGTGAAGTTGGCTGCATGGCGGCCAAAGGGAGGATGGAATGTGGCAAACGCATATAAAGAAGCAGGGGTTGA
Source organism: Geobacillus sp. DSP4a (assembly GCF_013096875.1). Lineage (NCBI taxonomy): Bacteria > Bacillati > Bacillota > Bacilli > Caryophanales > Anoxybacillaceae > Geobacillus > Geobacillus sp. DSP4a. The sequence goes on from NZ_SDLD01000024.1 coordinate 9,747, forward strand.
CATTGAGGCGGGTTACCAAGCGGTCGCTCTCATGAAACAGCACGTACAAAAAACGATGCGCCCGGAAGTGCTGGGTGGGATCGGCGGCTTTGGCGGTTTGTTCGATATATCGGCGCTTGGCTATCGCCAGCCGGTGCTTGTCTCCGGCACGGATGGCGTCGGCACGAAGCTGAAAGTGGCGTTTTTGCTTGACCGACATGATACAATCGGCATCGACTGCGTCGCGATGTGTGTCAACGATATTCTTGTCCAAGGAGCGGAACCGCTCTTTTTCCTTGACTATATCGCCTGCGGCAAGGCGGTGCCGGAAAAAATCGCCGCCATCGTCAAAGGAGTGGCCGACGGCTGCGTCGAAGCCGGCTGCGCCTTGATCGGCGGGGAAACGGCGGAAATGCCGGGAATGTATGAGGAAAATGAGTATGATTTGGCAGGGTTTGCGGTCGGCATTGCGGAAAAAGAACGATTGGTGACCGGGCAAACGATTCAAGCGGGCGATGTGCTGATCGGACTGCCTTCAAGCGGTCTCCACAGCAACGGCTACTCGCTCGTGCGCCGCATCGTGTTTGACCAAGCGAAGTTGGACGTTGACCGCATTTACGAGCCGCTTGCGGTTCCGCTCGGCGAGGAGTTATTGAAGCCGACACGCATTTATGCGAAACCGTTGCGTTCTTTGCTGCAGACGTTTACGATCAAAGGGATGGCTCATATTACCGGCGGCGGATTTATCGAAAACATTCCGCGCATGCTGCCTTCCGGGCTGGGTGCGCGCATTGAGCGCGGCTCATGGCCGGGGCTGCCGATTTTTGATTTGTTGCGCCAAAACGGCGGGCTTGAGGAAGAAGAGATGTTTTCCGTCTTTAATATGGGCATCGGCCTTGTGATGGCGGTCAGCCCGGAGGCGGCGGACTCGGTTGTCGATGCGCTGGCCCAGCAAGGGGAGGCCGCATACATGATCGGCGAAGTCGTCGAAGGGGAAGGCGTGTCGTTTGCCGGAGGGAACGGCGCATGAAACGGTTGGCGATCTTTGCGTCCGGGAGCGGCACGAACTTTCAAGCGATCGTCGACGCAGCCAAGCGCGGTGAGGTGCCCGCGGAAGTAGCGCTTTTGGTGTGCGACCGCCCGGGGGCGAAAGTCATTGAACGGGCGGCGCGTGAAAACGTGCCGGCGTTCGTGTTTTCGCCGAAAGAGTATCCATCGAAGGCGGCGTTTGAAAGCGAAATTTTGCGCGAGCTGAAGGAGCGGCGCATCGACTGGATTGCGCTCGCCGGCTATATGCGTTTGATCGGGCCGACGTTGCTTTCCGTCTATGAAGGGAAAATCGTCAACATTCATCCGTCGCTGCTGCCGGCGTTTCCGGGCAAAGATGCGATCGGCCAAGCGTATCGGGCGGGCGTTTTGGAAACAGGCGTCACCGTCCATTATGTTGATGAAGGGATGGACACCGGGCCGGTCATCGCCCAGTGCGCCGTCCCGATCGTGCCCGGTGAGCCGATCGAGGTGCTTGAGGCGCGCATCCATCAAGTTGAACATGAGCTGTATCCAGCGGTGTTGCGCATGCTGCTAGGGGAGAAGGAACAACAGGAAGAAAGGATCGAGAATGATGGCAGTGAAACGAGCATTGATCAGCGTGTCCAATAAAGAAGGGATCATTCCGTTTGCAAAGCAGTTGGCGGAACTTGGCGTCGACATCATTTCGACCGGCGGGACGAAACGGGCGCTTGAAGAGGCCGGCGTTCCGGTCATTTCGATCTCCGATGTCACCGGGTTTCCGGAAATTTTGGACGGGCGCGTCAAAACGCTGCATCCAGCCATCCATGGCGGCATTTTGGCGGTGCGCAGCGATGAGCGCCACCAAGCGGCGCTTAAAGAGCACGGCATCCGCCCGATCGATTTGGTCGTCGTCAACTTGTACCCGTTCCAGCAAACGATCGCCAAACCGGACGTGACGCTGGCCGAGGCGATTGAAAACATCGATATCGGCGGCCCGACGATGGTGCGGGCGGCGGCGAAAAACTATGCCGATGTCGCGATTGTCGTTGACCCGGCCGACTATCCAATGGTGATCGAAGAGCTGAAAACAACCGGTTCGATCCAAGCAAAGACGCGGCAGCAGCTGGCGGCGAAAGCGTTCCGCCATACGGCGGCGTATGATGCGATGATCGCCGAATATTTGACCGGTCTCACCGGCGAAGAGTATCCGGAAACGCTCACCGTCACCTACACGAAAAAACAGTCGTTGCGCTATGGCGAAAATCCGCATCAATCGGCGGCGTTTTACGCCAAACCGCTCGGCGCGGCGTTCTCGATTGCCAAAGCGGCACAGCTGCACGGAAAAGAGCTGTCGTACAACAACATCAACGACGCCAATGCGGCCATCAACCTCATTCGCGAATTTCAAGAGCCAGCCGCAGCGGCGATCAAACATATGAACCCGTGCGGCGTCGGGGTCGGTGCCACGCTTCTTGAGGCATTTACGAAAGCGTACGAGGCCGATCCGGTCTCGATTTTCGGCGGCATTGTCGCCGTCAACCGGGAAGTGGACAAAGAAACAGCCGAACGGATGCACGACATCTTTTTGGAAATCGTCATCGCCCCATCGTTCAGCGACGAGGCGCTCGCCATTTTGACGAAAAAGAAAAACATCCGCTTGTTGACGCTTGATTTTGCCGCGCCGGACGTTAAGGAAAAAACGCTCGTTTCCGTCAATGGCGGCTTGCTTGTGCAAGAGGCCGATAAGTATACGCTTGAAGACGCCGAATGGAACGTCGTCACGAAACGCGAGCCGACCGAGGCGGAGCGCGAACAGCTTCGATTTGCTTGGAAGGTTGTCAAACATGTGAAATCGAATGCGATTGTACTCGCCAAAAATGGGATGACGGTCGGCGTGGGCGCCGGGCAAATGAATCGAGTCGGCGCGGCCAACATTGCCATTGAACAAGCCGGGGAACAGGCGGTTGGCGCTGTGTTGGCGTCCGATGCGTTCTTCCCAATGGACGACACGGTTGAAGCAGCAGCAAAAGCCGGCATTACCGCGATCATTCAGCCGGGCGGCTCGATTCGCGACGCCGACTCGATTCGCAAAGCGGATGAGTACGGCATGGCCATGGTGTTTACCGGTGTGCGCCATTTCAAACATTAAACGGCGGCAAAAAGGAGAGGAAGACAATGAACGTTCTGGTAGTCGGACGCGGCGGGCGCGAGCATGCCATCGCCTGGAAAGCGGCGCAAAGCCCGCTTGTGGACAAGCTGTACGCGGCGCCAGGCAACCCGGGCATCGGGGAAGTGGCGGAGCTCGTCGACATTGATGAGCTCGATATCGACGCGCTTGTGCAGTTTGCCAAGCAACGCGCAATCGGTTTGACGATCGTCGGGCCGGAAGCGCCGCTGGCTGCCGGCATCGTCGATCGGTTTCTGGCTGAGGGGCTTCGCATTTTCGGCCCAACTCAAGCGGCAGCGCTCATCGAAGGAAGCAAGGCGTTTGCGAAGGAGCTGATGAAGAAATACGGCATCCCAACGGCGGATCATGCGACCTTTGCGTCGTATGAAGAGGCGAAAGCGTACATTGAACAAAAAGGCGCGCCGATCGTCGTGAAAGCGGACGGATTGGCTGCCGGAAAAGGCGTGACCGTCGCCCAAACGGTGGAAGAAGCGCTGGCCGCCGCGAAGGCAGCGCTTGTCGATGGCCAGTTTGGCACAGCCGGCTGCCAAGTCGTGATCGAGGAGTATTTGGAAGGCGAAGAATTTTCGTTTATGGCGTTTGTCAACGGCGAGAAAGTGTATCCACTTGCCATCGCCCAAGACCATAAGCGGGCGTATGACGGGGATGAAGGTCCGAACACCGGTGGGATGGGAGCGTATTCGCCAGTGCCGCAAATCTCAGCGGAGACGGTGGAAACAGCGATGGAAACGATTTTGCGCCCGGCCGCCAAAGCGTTAGTGGCTGAAGGCCGGCCGTTTACCGGCGTGCTGTATGCTGGGCTGATCGAAACGGCAACCGGGCCGAAAGTGATCGAATTCAACGCCCGTTTTGGCGATCCCGAGGCGCAAGTCGTGCTGCCGCGGCTGAAAACCGATTTGGTTGAAGCGATCCTCGCGGTGATGGAAGGAAAAGAGTTGGCGCTTGAGTGGACGGACGAAGCGGTGCTCGGCGTCGTGCTGGCTGCCAAAGGCTACCCGGGCGCCTATGAGCGCGGAGCGGCCATTCGGGGGGTGGATCGGCTTGATTCCGATGTGCTGCTATTCCATGCCGGGACGAAGCAAGAAGACGGTGCACTGTACACGAACGGCGGCCGCGTTCTTCTGGCAGCAGCGAAAGGGAGTACACTCGTTGAGGCGAAGGAAAAAGTGTATGAACAGTTGACGCGAATCGAGAGCGACGGGCTGTTTTACCGCCGCGACATCGGCCGGCGCGCTATCGAACGCGCCTCCGCCGCATATACACGTATGAAAGAGCGATAATTCCCCCGATTAACGCGGCCAATACGAACGACATATCGGTCATATATTCCAGCAACATGGTCAATCACTCCTTTGGGTGGAAGGTGTCCCGAATCTGGGACACCTTTTTGGCGTGATAATGGAACAATTCGGGCGGGGTCGAAGCCAACTTTCCTGAGAAGTCCGGGCGGCTCAAGACGCAAGTTCCAAGTAAATGGACGACAAGGCCGAAGCCAGTTCCCCGCAAAGTGGATGCCTCCGAACTTGACGAGACGCGGTCGCAGCATCTTCGTCCGCCGGCGCAACACACGCCAGCACGACAGGAAACAGGTGCCATATGCAACCTTGTTCCAAGTTGACCGCATGATGTTCGTTACGTTGGATTGACAACGGCTTCTTTTTGTTCTTCAAGCAGCTGCTGGCGCTGCATGTTGTCAAACAAGGCCGTCAGCGGGCAAAAACGGGTAATCCCTTCACCGACTTTCATGGCCCCAAGCAAAGCGGCGAACAAGTACGATGTGCACCATGGCCGCCGGGCCAGGCGGGCGGTCGCCCACGCGACGACAGTCAAACCGAGCGTAATGCGAATGAGCGCATTCACAATGCCGATATTTGCCATTGGCTTGCCCCTCCTCATCTTTTTATTGTGAAAATCGCTTTCGTACGTTAAAATGATTATATGGAATGATTAGGAAACAAGGGACGGGGTGTCAATGGGCGAACAACGTTACCGCTGGAAAGGCAGCGAACTGCGTGAACAAGCAGCAGTGATTGAAGGCAAACAATCACCAACGAAAGTATTGGTGAATGCGACGTATTTGCACTCGTATTTTCGTGAATGGGTAAAAGGAAATATATGGATTCATGGCGACCGCATCGTGTATGCCGGAGAGCGTCTTCCCGACCGGGTCGACGAGGCATGCGAAGTCGTCGACTGCCGCGGGTATGTGCTCGTTCCCGGCTACATCGAGCCGCATGTCCATCCATTTCAATTATATAATCCCCATTCCTTTGCCCGTTATGCAGCGGCGCGCGGGACGACGACGCTAGTGAACGATAACTTGTTTTTCCTTTTGCATCTGAATGATGACGAGGCGCTTTTATTTTCGCAACAAATGAATGCGCTTCCAACTTCGATGTATTGGTGGTGCCGGTTTGATGGCCAAACGGAGCTGGAGCGCGAGGATGAGCAATTGTCCAACGTACGGATCAAACGATGGCTTGACCAGGAAACGGTCCTCCAAGGCGGCGAGCTGACATCATGGCCGAGACTCGTCAGCGGCGATGACATCGTTTTGTATTGGATGCAAGAGGCGAAACAGCGGCGTCGCAAAATCGAAGGGCATTTTCCGGGAGCGTCGGAAAAAACGCTTGTTAAAATGGCGCTGTTTGGCGTGGATGGCGACCATGAGGCCATGACGGGAAAAGAGGTGCGAACCCGTCTTTGGCACGGTTATACGGTCACGCTCCGCCATTCTTCGATTCGTCCGGACTTGCCGGTGCTGCTTGAGGAAATGAAAGCGCTCGGCATTCGGCATTACGACAAATGTTTGTTGACAACCGACGGTTCGCCGCCGTCCTTTTACGAAGGCGGGGTGATCGATTGGCTCATTCGCATCGCCATTGAGCATGGCGTTCCGGTGATCGATGCGTACGCGATGGCGACGATCAACGCCGCCCGCCATTACGGCATCGAGCATCTTCACGGCAGCATTGCCACCGGCCGCATCGCCCATATCAACTTCCTGCGTTCGGCCCACGATCCGACTCCGGTGCAAGTGCTCGCCAAAGGCGAATGGGTGAAGCGCGACGGAGAAGCGCCGATCCCATGGACGGCGCCCGCATGGGAACAGTTCGGCATCCGGCCGCTGTCGCTGTTATGGGAACTCGGGTGGGATGATTTGCAGTTTTCGATGCCGATGGGATTGCGAATGGAAAATGCCGTTATTTTAAAACCGTATTCCGTCTCGATCGACACATCGCGCGACCGGCTAGGGCATGATCATGATGAAAGCTTTTTGGTGCTGCTTGACCGGAATGGACGCTGGCACGTCAACACGATGCTCAAAGGCTTTTCATCAGCGCTCGGCGGGTTGGCGAGCTCGTACTCGAATACGGGCGATTTGGTTTTAATCGGCAAACATAAGGAAGATATGTTGCTCGCTTTCCGACGGATGAAGGAAATCGGCGGCGGCTTGGTGCTTGCCGAAAATGGCGAAATCGTATTTGAACTTCCGCTTCCGCTTGGCGGCATGATGTCCGCGCTGGAGATGGAGTCATTGATCGACAAGGAAAAAGAGTTCGTCCGTCTGTTGCGGGAGAGGGGATACCGCTTTGAAGACCCTGTGTATTCGCTGCTCTTTTTGCAGTCGACCCATTTGCCGTATGTGCGCATCACCCAGCGCGGCATTTACGATGTCATGCACAAAACGGTACTCTTTCCTTCGATAATGCGGTAAAATAAAAAAGAAAGGGTTGTGTGTCCATTGAAACATTGGCTGTTCGTCATCAGCTGCGCGGCATTGTTGTTAGGGGGCTGCACGACCAAAAGCGAGCCGAAGCAGGCTGAACCAGCCAAACCGGCTCCTCGGCAGGAGCAGCCGCCCAAGCCTCCGGCGGAGGAAAAACAAACGTTCCCGCTGACCGGGCTGCCGGCGAAAGGGGACGTTCATCAGCGGGTTGTCGGCGTGATGGTCAACAACCATCCGAAGGCGCGCCCACAGTCGGGATTAAGCAAGGCGGACATCGTGTATGAGGTGCTCGCTGAGGGGGATATCACCCGCTTTTTGGCGCTTTACCAAAGCGAACAGCCGGAACGAGTCGGGCCGGTGCGGAGTGCGCGTGATTATTATATTGATTTGAGCGAGGGCTACAATGCCATTTATGTTTGCCATGGATGGAGCCCGGAAGCGAAAGCGCGGCTCGAGCAGGGGGAAACCGATTATTTGAACGGGCTCTTTTATGACGGAACGCTGTTTAAGCGCGTTTCCTTCCGCAAGGCACCGCACAACTCGTACATTACGTTTGCCAACATTGAAAAAGGGGCGGAACAAAACGGGTATGCTTGGACGGACGATGTCGCTCCGCTGCCGTTTCGCGCGGACAAACCGAGCGGGGAAAAGGTAGGGACGGTCCGCATCGCCTATTCGCACCGCTCGTACGCCCAAGTGGAATACCGCTATGCTCCGGAACGGCATGGGTATTACCGATACAGCGGCGGCGAGCAGACGGTCGATTACGATACGCGCGACCCGGTTGTGGCGCAAAACGTGATGATCATCGCCGCCCGCCATCAAGTGATCGACAGCCATGGGCGGCGCGACGTTGACCTCACGTCCGGCGGCCAAGGCTATTTGCTGCAAAACGGCGTCATCCAGCCGATTGAATGGAAAAATGTCGACGGCCGGCTGCTGCCATACCGCGATGGGGCGCCGGTCGGGTTCGTGCCAGGCAAAACGTGGATCAATATCGTTCCGGAACTGGCGATCGTGCAATGGCGGTGACCCGAAAACGGCCGCCGGCGGGTTTTCCAAACCATAAACATAAAGAGGAGAGCGCCAACAGTCCACCAAATCGTTTTTCGCCAAAGCAAGGAGGAGACAAACATGCAAATCGACAAGCTGCGCGGCAGAGAGCTTGATCAACTGTTTAAAGCCATCTTGTCGCTGCGCGATTTGGAAGAGTGTTACCGTTTTTTCGATGATTTATGCACCGTCAACGAAATTCAGGCGCTTGCCCAACGTCTGGAAGTCGCCCGCATGTTGCGGGAAGGGTATACGTACCATAAAATTGAAATGGAAACCGGAGCGAGCACGGCGACCATTTCGCGCGTCAAACGCTGCCTCAACTATGGAAACGATGCCTATGCCATGGCGCTTGACCGCATTAAAGAGGAACAACCGCAAGAAGAGAATGAAGCGGTGACAGACTAAGCAGGTAAGGAGATTCCTTCCATTCACAAAGGAACTCCTTTTCTTTTTGCGGATTTGTTATAATGAAACAATGGAGAACGGAGTGGAAGGGGTATTGTCATGGAAGAGATTCGCGCCTGGCGCCATGTGTTTAAGCTCGACCCGAACAAACCGATCGATGATGAGCGCCTTGAGCGCCTTTGCGAGTCGGGGACAGATGCCGTCATCGTCGGCGGAACGGACGGGGTGACGCTCGATGGTGTGCTCGATTTATTGGCCCGCATCCGCCGGTTTTCGGTGCCATGCGCGCTTGAAGTCACAAATCTTGAGGCCTTGACGCCGGGGTTTGATGCGTATTTCATTCCGATCGTGTTAAACAGCCGCCATGTCGACTGGGTGGTGGGCCGCCATCATGAGGCGGTGAAACAATATGGCGAGATCATGAATTGGGATGAGATTTTTGCCGAGGGGTATTGCATTTTAAATCCGGAATGCAAGGCGGCGAAGCTCACCGAAGCCGACGCCGGCCTGAGCGAAGACGATGTGGTGGCCTACGCTCGCCTCGCTCAACATTTGTACAAGCTGCCGATCTTTTATCTTGAATATAGCGGCATATACGGCGACCCCGCCTTGGTGGAAAAAGTGAAACAGGCGCTCGGCGAGACGCAGCTGTTTTATGGCGGCGGCATCACCGCACCGGAGCAGGCGGCTGAGATGGCGCGCCGGGCGGATACTGTTGTCGTCGGCAACGCCGTTTACGAATCGTTTGAACAGGCGCTGCTGACCGTGGACGCCGTAAAGCGGGCGAATGAGGCGAAATAGAACATATGGTGTATTGGTGGTGAAAACAATGAACTTTTTATCGGAACAGCTGCTCGCCCATTTAAACAAAGAGCAACAAGAAGCCGTCAGGACGACGGAAGGCCCGCTGCTCATTATGGCGGGGGCGGGAAGCGGGAAAACGCGGGTGTTGACGCACCGCATCGCCTATTTGATGGCGGAAAAGCATGTGGCGCCGTGGAACATTTTGGCCATTACGTTTACGAACAAGGCGGCGCGCGAAATGCGGGAACGTGTGCAGTCGCTCTTAGGTGGGGCGGCGGAAGACGTCTGGATTTCGACGTTCCACTCGATGTGCGTCCGCATTTTGCGCCGCGACATTGACCGCATCGGCATCAACCGCAATTTTTCCATCCTTGATCCGACGGACCAGCTTTCGGTCATGAAAACGATTTTAAAAGAAAAAAACATAGACCCGAAAAAATTTGAGCCGCGGACGATTTTAGGCACGATCAGCGCGGCGAAAAACGAGCTGTTGCCTCCGGAGCAATTCGCGAAGCGGGCCTCGACGTATTACGAAAAAGTCGTCAGCGATGTGTATCAAGAATACCAACAGCGCCTGCTTCGCAATCATTCGCTCGATTTTGACGATTTGATCATGACGACGATCCAACTGTTTGACCGCGTGCCGGATGTGCTTCACTATTACCAATATAAGTTTCAGTACATCCATATTGATGAGTACCAGGATACGAACCGCGCTCAATATACGCTGGTCAAAAAGCTGGCGGAACGCTTTCAAAACATTTGCGCCGTCGGCGACGCCGACCAATCGATTTATCGGTGGCGCGGGGCGGACATCCAAAACATTTTGTCGTTCGAGCGCGACTATCCGAACGCAAAAGTCATTTTGCTTGAACAAAACTACCGCTCGACGAAGCGCATTTTGCAAGCGGCGAACGAAGTCATCGAGCATAACGTCAACCGGAAGCCGAAACGGCTTTGGACGGAAAACCCGGAAGGAAAGCCGATTCTTTATTATGAGGCGATGAACGAAGCGGACGAAGCGCAGTTTGTCGCTGGACGCATCCGCGAGGCGGTGGAGCGCGGCGAACGCCGCTACCGTGATTTTGCTGTCTTGTACCGGACGAACGCCCAGTCGCGTGTCATGGAGGAAATGTTGCTGAAAGCGAACATTCCGTATCAAATTGTCGGCGGCTTAAAGTTCTATGACCGGAAAGAAATTAAAGACATTCTCGCCTATTTGCGCGTCATCGCCAATCCGGACGATGATTTAAGCTTGCTTCGCATCATTAACGTGCCAAAACGCGGCATTGGCGCCTCGACGATCGACAAACTCGTCCGCTATGCGGCCGAGCATGAGCTGTCCTTGTTTGAGGCGCTCGGCGAGCTAGAGATGATCGGGCTTGGCGCCAAAGCGGCCGGGGCGCTCGCCGCGTTCCGCAGCCAGCTCGAGCAATGGACGCAGCTGCAAGAATACGTCTCCGTCACCGAACTCGTCGAAGAAGTGCTCGACAAATCGGGCTACCGCGAGATGCTCAAGGCGGAGCGGACGATTGAAGCACAAAGCCGGCTTGAGAACTTGGATGAGTTTTTGTCGGTGACGAAGCATTTTGAAAATGTGAGCGACGATAAATCGCTCATCGCCTTTTTAACCGACTTGGCGCTCATTTCCGATTTGGACGAGCTGAACGGGACGGAACAGGCCGCTGAAGGAGATGCCGTCATGTTGATGACGTTGCATGCCGCCAAAGGGCTCGAGTTTCCGGTCGTCTTTTTGATCGGCATGGAAGAAGGCATTTTCCCGCACAACCGCTCTCTCGAGGATGACGATGAGATGGAAGAAGAACGGCGGCTGGCGTACGTCGGCATCACCCGCGCGGAGGAAGAACTTGTGCTGACGAGCGCGCAAATGCGGACGCTGTTTGGCAACATCCAAATGAACCCGCCGTCGCGCTTTTTGAATGAAATTCCGGCGCATTTGCTTGAGACAGCCTCGCGCCGCCAAGCGGGCGCCTCCCGCCCGGCCGTTTCGCGCCCGCAGGCAAGCGGCGCCGTGGGATCGTGGAAAGTCGGCGATCGGGCGAACCACCGGAAATGGGGCATCGGCACCGTCGTCAGCGTCCGCGGCGGCGGCGACGACCAAGAGCTCGACATCGCCTTCCCGAGCCCGATCGGCATTAAACGGCTGCTTGCCAAATTTGCGCCGATTGAGAAAGTGTAGGAAAGGAGAACAGGTGAACGTATGGACCGCCAACAAGCCGAACGGCGCGCGGCCGAGCTGCGCGAACTGTTGAACCGCTACGGGTACGAATATTATGTGCTTGACCGCCCGTCTGTTCCAGATGCCGAGTATGACCGGTTGATGCAAGAGCTCATCGCCATTGAGGAACAATATCCGGAGCTCAAAACGAGCGATTCGCCAACCCAGCGTATCGGCGGTCCGCCCCTTGAGGCGTTTCGCAAAGTGGCGCATCGCGTTCCGATGATGAGCTTGGCGAACGCGTTTGGCGAAGGAGACTTGCGCGATTTTGACCGCCGCGTTCGTCAGGAAGTCGGGGAAGCGGCGTACGTATGCGAGCTGAAAATCGACGGCCTCGCCGTCTCGGTCCGCTATGAAGACGGCTATTTCGTCCAAGGGGCGACGCGCGGCGACGGGACGACGGGTGAAGACATTACGGAAAATTTGAAAACGATCCGCTCGCTGCCTCTCCGTCTGAAAGAACCGGTGTCGCTTGAAGCGCGCGGCGAGGCGTTTATGCCGAAAGCGTCGTTTTTGCGCTTGAATGAGGAGCGAAAAGCCCGCGGCGAGGAGCTGTTTGCCAACCCGCGCAACGCCGCGGCTGGCTCGCTCCGCCAGCTCGACCCGAAAGTGGCGGCCTCGCGTCAGCTGGATTTGTTTGTATATGGCTTAGCCGACGCCGAGGCGCTCGGCATCGCTTCACACAGCGAAGCGCTTGATTATTTGCAGGCGCTCGGGTTTAAAGTAAACCCAGAGCGACGGCGCTGTGCCAATATCGATGAGGTGATCGCCTTTGTCAGCGAGTGGCACGACAAGCGGCCGCAGCTGCCGTATGAGATTGACGGCATCGTTATTAAGGTGGACTCATTCGCTCAGCAACGGGCGCTTGGCGCGACGGCGAAAAGCCCGCGCTGGGCGATTGCCTACAAGTTCCCAGCCGAGGAAGTGGTGACGACGTTAATCGGCATTGAGGTGAACGTCGGCCGCACGGGTGTCGTCACGCCGACGGCGATTTTAGAGCCGGTGCGCGTCGCCGGCACGACAGTGCAGCGCGCCACCCTTCACAATGAAGATTTTATACGGGAAAAAGACATTCGCATCGGCGATGCGGTCATCATTAAAAAAGCGGGCGACATCATCCCGGAAGTGGTCGGCGTCGTCGTTGACCGGCGCGATGGGGATGAAACGCCGTTTGCGATGCCGACGCACTGCCCGGAATGCGAAAGCGAGCTCGTCCGTCTCGAGGGGGAAGTGGCGCTCCGCTGCTTGAACCCGAACTGCCCGGCCCAGCTGCGCGAGCGGCTCATCCATTTTGCCTCAAGGGCGGCGATGAACATCGAGGGTTTGGGCGAAAAAGTCGTCACCCAGCTGTTTAACGCCGGCCTTGTCCGCGATGTCGCCGATTTGTACTGCCTGACGAAGGAACAGCTTGTCGGGTTGGAACGGATGGGGGAAAAGTCGGCGGCCAACTTGCTTGCGGCGATTGAGGCGTCGAAGCAAAACTCGCTTGAACGGCTGCTGTTTGGCCTTGGCATTCGCTACGTCGGAGCGAAAGCCGCCCAACTTTTGGCTGAGCATTTTGAAACGATGGAGCGGCTCGAACGGGCGACGAAAGAGGAGTTGATGGCCGTCCCCGAAATCGGAGAGAAAATGGCGGATGCGATCACGGCGTTCTTCGCCCAACCCGAAGCAACTGAGCTGCTCCAGGAGCTGCGCGCTTACGGTGTCAATATGGCTTACAAAGGGCCGAAGCGGTCGGCTGAAGCGCCTGCTGACTCTGCCTTCGCCGGCAAAACGGTCGTCTTGACCGGCAAGCTCGCGTCGATGTCGCGCAATGAAGCAAAAGAACAAATTGAGCGGCTTGGCGGGCGCGTCACCGGCAGCGTCAGCCGCAGCACCGACCTTGTCATCGCCGGCGAGGATGCCGGATCGAAGCTGGAGAAAGCCCAGCAGCTTGGCATTGAGATTTGGGACGAATCACGATTTTTGCAAGAGATCAACAGGGGGAAACGATGAAACAAATCTCACTACTGCGCAGTTTCGTTGCTTGTCGTTGGACGAATCGGGCCCGAAAGCGGTTGGCCGTTGTCGGGCTCGCTTCGATTTGTTTGTTGTCTGCGTGTGCGCCGAAGTTTGACAAAGGTGAGGAAGTCGTGCAAGACAAAGGAAGCAAAGAGCAAGAAGCGGTCATCCCGAAATACAACATTTCTGATTCGTATTACCGCGTTGTCTTGCCCTTTAAGCCGTCCGGGGCGCGCGGGCGGGTCGTCAACGACGTCAACACCCGGCTTGATGTCGATGAATTTGAAACCGGGCTGATGCGCTTGGCATCTGAGCAATTTTCCCCGGATGAATATTTGTTTCAGGAAGGGCAATATTTGGACAGCGAAACGATCGGGCGCTGGCTCGCCCGCAAGCGGACGGACAGCCAGCTGAAGGCAGAGAAAATGAAACCGGAAGACAACATCGGCTTAAACCCGCCGATCAGCGACAAAGGAACGAATGAGCAAAAAAACAAACAAAGCCCGATTTACCTGGCCAGCATTTTGGAGCACGACTACTTAGTGAAAGTCGATAACGACAAGGTGAAGCTTGGCGGCGTCGCCATCGGTTTGGCGTTGAACTCCGTCCACTACTACTCAACCGAGCAAGGGTATCCACGCGAAGTGAAAATCAAAGATGACGTCATCGAACGGGAAGGGAAGCGGATCGCCGCCGAGGTGTTGAAGCGGCTGCGGAACATCAAAGGGCTCGGCAACGTGCCCATCACGATTGCCTTGTACAAACAGGCGCCGCGCTCGTCCGTGATTCCGGGCCACTTTTTCGCGGTCACCCATGTTGACGACGGAAGCGCCACGATCGATGATTGGGAAGCGGTGAACGAGGAATATTATTTATTCCCGTCCGATGAGGCGGAAAAGAACCATCGCGATGACTGGCTCAAATTCAATAATTTTAAATCAGACGTTGAAGACTTTTTCCCGAACTACACCGGCATCGTCGGCAGAGGATTGTACGTCAACGATCAGCTTCAGAAGTTAACGATCAACATTACAATGCCGTTTTACGGCAAAGCGGAAGTGATCGGCTTTACCCAATACGTGACCGGCTTGGTGATGGAAAAATTCCCGGACTACATCACCGTTAATGTCTACATCGCCTCAGCCGGCCAGCCGGAAAGCCTCATCGTGCGCCAGGCGAAAGCAGACGAGCCGTTTGTGCATATTTATCAATAAGGTCGGCATCATCGCGTTATTTGGGATACGGCGAACGGAGTGATCCGAACATTTGATTCTCCAAAAATGAAGGAAGCGGAAAGGGCTGCAGCAGCGGCCCTTTTTTGCGCGAAAAGGCCGTCCGAACGATGGTGGAAAGAACAGGGAGAGCATTGTATAATGACGGTAGGAAAATGAGCGCAGCACTCGAAAACGGATGCAAAACGAGCAACAGGTTATGGCAGGAGGCGGGTGTGAGACTTGAAGGCGATTTGCGTGTTTTGCGGATCAAGCAATGGAAACGATGGGAGATATAAGGAAGCGGCGAAAGCGCTCGGAACGTTTTTAGCCCGAAGCGGCATTACGCTCATTTACGGCGGAGGGACACGGGGCTTGATGGGAGAGGTTGCTGAGGCGGCGCTGCGTCATCAAGGGCGCGTGGTTGGGATCATTCCACTGAAAGTTTTGGAGAAACATACGGGTGGGACACGGTTGGACTCCCCCTTTGCCATCTATGGTTTGCGATAATCAAGAAGCGGTTACTCCATCTTATTCAGCGGCAAAGGGGAGTATGTGGGAATGCATTCGCCAAGGGCTGGCACGGCGCCTAGCGCGAGGGGGCGCGCAGCATGTGGCAATACAATGGCCGTCAAGGGCCAGATATGATGTACGTGGCGCCCTCGATTTCGATGCGGCGCGGTTTCTGCACGCCCACAAGCCGGCACGAAAACGGGCGCGTCGATGGATGACGGCGGTCAGCCTCATAGAACCGAATCGCAATGCCGCCGACAGCGAGCTCCGCGTATGCTCCCGCTTCATCGCGCCCGACATCGGGTTCGGGCAAGTCAAACAGCCGGCGGTAGCCGTTGACCGTCCGCTGGAGATCGAGGGTGTAGAGGCTAATTGACGACAGCGAAACAGAGCCAATCGGGTGTCTCATGAGCGGCGCCAGCTCGTTCATGCGTACGTCATCACGGTCGCCCCATTGAATGAAAAACGGATAGCGAAACGCGCCGTCTGTGTCGTCTTCGATAAACAGCATCGACCATGTGAGCTGCTTGCCGTCATCGCGCTCGCGGCTGCCGGGGAGCGGACCGACTGGGGCGAATCCTTTGCTTTTGAGCTGCGCCGCCACCGCTTCGATGTCGTTCGTGCGAAAGGCAAACTGGGAGAAGCCGCTTCCTTCTTGGCGGTCGGCGACAAGCTGAGTGATGAGCGGGTTTCCGCACGTTCTCGCCGTCTGTATATCGGCAATGCCGATCCACTCGATGTAGCGCAAATGCTCCACGTAACATAAGGCGTTGTACGTTCCCCATGATGGATGACGGCCGCCGTGGATGGCCACAAGCCCCCATTGTTCAAACGCCATTTTCACTTGCTCCGGTCGTTCGACGAGATGGACGAGATGGTCAAACGCGACATGCATGGCAGCGGCCTCCTCTTAGATGAATCGATCAGCGGAACAGCATTTCTTTCAGCTTGTAAATGATTCGTTCGTTGTCGACGGTGCGGTGGGCGATAAAATTCAAGTCCAGCTTGATGTCTTCGATTTGGGCAGCCAATTGTTCGTAACGGGAGTCCATTTTTTGTTCGAGGCGGTCCACCGTTTGTTTCAATGAGGAAAATTCCCGGTGAAGCTGGTGGACGTCGGCGGCGAGAGCTTCCAGTTTGGCGTCTGTTTCGTCTTGGCGGTGGAGGAGAGCAGCCACGATGCCGTTTAATTCCGTTTGCCCAGCGCGAAGCGAATCTTGTTCTTGACGCAGACGCTGTTGTTCCAGGCGGATTTCCTGCTGCTCTTTTCGAATCTCTTGTTGTTCTTTTCGAATCTCTTGTTGTTCTTTTCGGATTTCTTGCTGTTCTCTCCGAATTTCTTGTTGCTCTTTTCGAATTTCTTCTTGTTCGTGGCGAATGGCGATTTGTTCCCGCTCGAGCCGCTCTTGGCCCTCTACGAGCTTTTGCAGCGTGCCATCCATGGCGCTTAGGCGGTCGAGCACTTGGGCGAGCAAAGCGTCACTCATCGTCATGATTCCCCCTTTTTCGTCCGTTACAGCCATTATAGTACATATGTTCGGGATTGTCAATCAAGAAAATTTGAACATCCATGGCGGACAAACTCCTTCACATTCCTTGTTTGTCAAGGATTTATTCCATATCGGTGCAAAAAAATCCTCCCGATTTTTGTCAGGAGGGTTCTCACATGGAAGCGAATACTTTTGGCAATGCGATGAAGAGGTTTGGAAAAATATGAGGGCAAATCGTTTCATCTTTATAGTGCACTCGCACTTGGTGAAACTTTTGATCTTGCAACGCATATTTTTCGACGGTCTCATGAACCGGATCGACAATCCAGTATTCTCTGACACCAGCTTGTTCGTAGTTGTGAAATTTCGTAATGCGGTCGTGTTTGGCGGTAGATGGAGAAAGAATTTCTACGATAAGATCAGGCGCTCCATAAATTCGCTCATCACCAATTTTTTGTTTGTCACAAACAACAATTAAATCGGGAATATACCAATCTTTAATGTCATGAAGAGGAGTATCTTTTGTTGCGAATAAACATACATCGATTGGTGCGACAAATACTTCACACGAGGAATGGTGTAGAACGTCGAAAAACTGTGCTGACAAAGCTGTCACGATACGTTGATGTCTTGGTGTAGGTGAAGGAGTCATAAATAGGACGCCGTCAATTCCCTCATATCGTTTTTCCTCAGGGAAGTTTACGTAATCTGCATATGTCCATGGATGATTTTGATTTGGCAGCGACATGCAATTTCCCTCCTTGTGCTTTCATTTTATCGTATTTCTTTGAATAAAAAAAGGCGTCACGAACGATTCCTTCCTGTGTCTAAAATAGGAGCGCGTCCTTTTCCTCCCATCAACCGTTTACTCATGCGTGTGCCATCCCATCGTGCGCTGTTCAGGAAAACGAAATATTCCTACATCAAACATCAAATCCCCCCGGTTTCACGCCTGCCTTCGCTATTGGGAGATGTTATAGAACGTATATTCGTTTGCATCGTGAATATATAGATTGATTCTCGCCCAGAACACGTGGCAACGGTTGCTTCATTGGATAAAAGTTTGGTATCATCATGGTATTGTGATAGGTCGAACTCGTTGGAGGTGAAACTATGTCGCGAATTTCCATTGACCAAGTGAAACATGTCGCCGATTTGGCGCGGTTGGCGATTACCGATGAAGAGGCGGAGATGTTTACGAAACAGCTCGATGCGATCATTACGTTTGCCGAGCAGTTGAATGAATTGGATACGGAGAACGTTCCGCCGACTTCGCACGTGCTTGATATGAGAAATGTGATGCGCGAGGATATTCCAGAACCGGGGCTGCCGCGCGAGGAAGTGTTGAAAAACGCGCCGGATCAGCAAGACGGCCAGTTCCGTGTGCCGGCCATTTTAGAGTAAGGAGGGGGATTTATGTCGCTTTTTGACCATTCCGTATCAGAATTACATACGTTGCTGCAGAAAAAAGAAGTGTCGATTTCCGATTTAGTCGACGAATCGTACCGACGCATCGGCGAAGTGGAAGAAAAAGTGCAAGCGTTTTTAACATTAAATGAAGAACAGGCGCGGGCGAAAGCGAAGGAGTTGGATGACCAGCTCGCCAAAGGCGAAGAAACGAACCCGCTGTTCGGCTTGCCGATCGGCATTAAAGACAACATCGTCACAAAAGGATTGCGCACGACATGCGCCAGCAAAATTTTGTACAACTTTGACCCCATCTATGACGCGACTGTTATGGAGCGGCTGAACGCTGCGGGCGCCATTACGATCGGGAAGCTGAACATGGATGAGTTCGCCATGGGCTCGTCGACGGAAAACTCCGGCTTTCAGCTGACGCGCAACCCGTGGGACTTGGAGCGCGTTCCGGGCGGCTCGAGCGGCGGTTCGGCGGCGGCGGTGGCGGCAGGGGAAGTGCCGTTTGCTTTAGGTTCGGATACGGGCGGTTCGATCCGCCAGCCGGCGGCGTTTTGCGGGGTTGTTGGTTTGAAGCCGACATACGGCCGCGTCTCGCGCTTCGGGCTTGTCGCGTTTGCCTCATCGCTTGACCAAATCGGTCCGATTACGCGCACGGTCGAAGACAACGCCTACTTATTGCAGGCGATTGCAGGCGTCGATCCGATGGATTCGACATCGGCAAACGTGCCGGTGCCGAACTATGTGGAGGCGTTGACCGGGGACATCAAAGGATTGAAAATCGCCGTGCCGAACGAATATTTAGGGGAAGGCGTCGACGAAGGCGTGCGCCAGTCGGTGCTGGCGGCGCTTGCCGTGCTTGAGAAGCTTGGCGCAACATGGGAAGAAGTGTCGCTGCCGCATTCGAAATATGCCTTGGCGACGTACTACTTGCTCGCTTCATCGGAAGCCTCGGCGAACCTCGCCCGCTTTGACGGCGTCCGCTACGGCTACCGGACGGACAACGCGAAAAACTTGATCGATATGTATAAACTCACACGGAGCGAAGGATTCGGGGCGGAGGTCAAGCGCCGCATTATGCTCGGGACGTTCGCGTTAAGCTCGGGCTATTACGATGCGTATTACAAAAAAGCGCAAAAAGTGCGGACGTTGATCAAGCGCGACTTCGAAAACGTATTTGAACGATATGACGTCATCATCGGCCCGACAACGCCGACGCCGGCGTTTAAAATCGGCGAGAAAACGAGCGATCCGCTGACGATGTATATGAACGACATTTTAACGATTCCAGTCAACTTGGCAGGCGTGCCGGCCATTTCCGTGCCGTGCGGCTTTGTCGATGGCTTGCCGGTCGGCTTGCAAATCATCGGCAAGCACTTTGATGAAAGCACGGTCTACCGCGTCGCCCACGCCTTTGAACAGGCGACCGACTACCATAAGCAAAAACCGGTGTTGTAAGGGGGGTTAGGTGATGAACTTTGAAACGGTCATCGGACTTGAGGTGCACGTCGAGCTGAAAACGAAATCGAAAATTTTCTCCAGCAGCCCGAACGCGTTCGGAGCGCCCCCAAACACGCAAACGAACGTCATCGACTTAGGGTATCCGGGCGTGCTGCCGGTGTTGAACCGGCAGGCGGTCGAGTTTGCGATGAAAGCAGCGATGGCGTTAAACTGCGAAATCGCGACCGAGACGAAATTCGACCGCAAAAACTACTTTTATCCGGACAACCCGAAAGCGTACCAAATTTCGCAATACGATCAGCCGCTTGGCCGAAATGGCTGGATTGAAATTGAAGTAAACGGAAAAAAGAAAAAAATCGGCATCACCCGCATTCACTTGGAAGAGGACGCGGGCAAATTGACGCATACAGGCGACGGCTATTCGCTCGTGGATTTTAACCGCCAAGGGACGCCGCTCATTGAGATCGTCTCCGAGCCAGACATCCGCTCGCCGGAAGAGGCGTACGCCTACTTGGAAAAATTAAAAGCGATCATCCAATACACGGGCGTCTCCGACTGCAAAATGGAAGAAGGATCGCTCCGCTGCGACGCCAACATTTCGCTCCGGCCGATCGGATCAGACCAATTCGGTACAAAAACGGAGTTGAAAAACTTAAACTCGTTCAACTTCGTCCGCATGGGGCTCGAGTACGAAGCGAAGCGGCAGGAGAAAATTTTGCTCTCGGGCGGCGTCATCCGTCAAGAAACGCGGCGCTTTGACGAAGCGACAAAAACGACCGTCCTCATGCGCGTCAAAGAAGGCTCGGAAGACTATCGCTACTTCCCGGAGCCGGACTTGGTCATGCTTTATATTGACGACGAATGGAAAGAGCGCGTCCGCGCCTCGATTCCGGAGCTGCCGGACGCCCGCCGGAAGCGGTATGTCGAAGAATGGGGCCTGCCGGAATACGACGCCAAAGTGCTGACATTGACCAAAGAAATGGCCGACTTCTTCGAAGCAACGGTCGCCAACGGCGCCGATCCGAAACTGGCGTCGAACTGGCTCATGGTCGAAGTATCCGGGTACTTAAACGCCGAGCAAAAAGAGCTGCATGACATCGCCTTGACGCCGGAAAGCCTAGCAGGCATGATCAAACTCATCCAAAACGGCACGATTTCGTCGAAAATCGCGAAAAAAGTGTTCAAAGAGCTTGTTGAAAAAGGCGGCGATCCAGAGAAAATCGTCAAAGAAAAAGGGCTCGTGCAAATTTCCGACGAAGGAGCGCTGCGCAAAATCGTGCTCGAAGTGCTCGACGCCAACCCGCAGTCGGTCGAAGACTATAAAAACGGCAAAGACCGCGCGCTTGGCTTCCTCGTCGGCCAAGTGATGAAAGCAACAAAAGGGCAAGCGAATCCGCCGCTTGTCAATAAGCTGTTAATAGAGGAAATTGGAAAACGGTAATGAAACAAATAGGGGGCCTGCCCACCGGCAGGCTCTGTTTTCAATAAAAATTTTTGCACTATTAAAAAAATACAATTGACAAACGTTGTGATCGAATGATAGATTTTTTATAAGAAAAAACCAATTGATTTAGTAGGATATGAGATCTCGAGGGATCAAAGAGGGGGAGAGGAAACGATGAGCCATGAACAAACCTTCCGCCCGGAAACGCTTGCCATCCATGCCGGGCAAAAACCGGATGCGGAAACGGGAGCGCGGGCGGTGCCCATCTATCAGACGAGTTCGTACGTATTTCGCGACAGCGAGCATGCAGCCAATTTGTTTGGCTTGAAAGAGGAAGGGTTTATTTATACGCGCATTATGAACCCGACGAACGATGTGTTCGAAAAGCGGATCGCGGCGCTTGAAGGCGGCATTGGGGCGCTTGCGCTCTCATCGGGACAGGCGGCGGTGTTTTATTCGATCATCAACATCGCCTCGGCGGGCGATGAAATCGTGTCGTCGTCGTCCATTTACGGCGGCACGTACAACTTGTTCGCTCATACGCTGCGCAAGTTCGGCATTACGGTGAAGTTTGTCGATCCGTCCGATCCGGAAAACTTTGAGCGGGCGATCACCGACAAAACGAAAGCGTTGTTTGCGGAAACGATCGGCAACCCGAAAAACGATGTGCTTGACATTGAAGCGGTGGCCGACATCGCCCATCGCCACGCCATTCCGCTCATCGTTGACAACACGGTGGCCAGCCCCTATTTGTTGCGGCCGATTGAATTCGGCGCCGACATCGTCGTCCACTCAGCGACAAAGTTTATCGGTGGGCACGGCAATTCGATCGGCGGCGTGATTGTCGACAGCGGCAAGTTCGACTGGAAAGGGAGCGGCAAGTTCCCGGAGTTCACCGAGCCAGACCCAAGCTATCACGGGTTGGTGTATGTGGATGCCGTCGGCGAAGCGGCGTACATCACGAAAGCGCGCATCCAGCTGTTGCGCGACTTAGGAGCGGCGCTGTCGCCGTTTAACGCGTTTTTGCTGCTGCAAGGGCTGGAGACGCTCCATTTGCGGATGCAGCGCCATAGCGAAAACGCCCTTGCCGTCGCCAAGTTTTTAGAAGAGGAAGAAGCCGTCGAATCGGTCAATTATCCGGGGCTTCCAAGCCACCCGTCGCATGAATTGGCGAAAAAGTATTTGCCAAACGGCCAAGGGGCGATCGTCACGTTTGAAATCAAAGGCGGCGTCGAAGCCGGGAAAACATTGATCGACTCGGTCAAGCTGTTCTCCCATTTGGCCAACATCGGCGATTCGAAATCGCTCATCATCCACCCGGCCAGCACGACGCACGAGCAGCTGAGCCCGGACGAACAGCTGTCCGCCGGCGTCACCCCGGGCCTTGTGCGTCTGTCCGTCGGCACGGAAGCGATCGACGACATTTTGGACGACTTGCGCCAAGCCATTCGCCAAAGCCAGACGGTGGGGGTGAAGTAGTGGATGCACAAGGAAAGCCACCCGCTTGCTGGGTGGCTTTCGTAAGCGCAGAGACAGCCTGTTTTTTTTAATGGGACATCGTCTTACGGTTCCAGATTGGCTTGGTACGCGTACCATCATGTTTACTAGTCGATGCCGGCTCGTTTCCTCCAGGCAGGCAAGCTGGGAACATGGCTTCCTCAAGGTTTGTGTTTTCATGTTGGGGCCAATGGCCCGTCACAACCCTTTCGGCGTCACTTTCTTTTCGACTTTGCGCAGCAGCCAGTCAAAGGCAATCGCTAAGATCGCCGCAGGAATGGCCCCGGCTAAAATCAAGTTTTTATCGGCGATGCGCAAGCCGCGGTCGATCAAGTCGCCAAGACCGCCGGCGCCGATGAAGGTCGCCAAGGCGGCGACGCCGATCGTCAGCACCGTCGCCGTGCGCACGCCAGCCATAATGACGGGAAGCGAGAGAGGAAGCTCCACCATCCATAAAATTTGCCGCGATGTCATCCCCATTCCTCGTCCGGCATCAACGAGCGCCGGGTCAACGCCGAGAATGCCCGTGTACGTGTTACGCAAAATCGGCAATAGAGCATAAAGCGTCAAGGCGATAATCGCCGGCAGTTTGCCAATGCCGAAAATCGGAAGCATAAATCCAAGCAAGGCCAGGCTCGGAATCGTCTGAATGATGGCGGCCACGCCGATGATCGGCTCGGCGAGTTTGCGATACCGCGTCAATACGACGCCAAGCGGCACGGCGATGACGATCGCAATGCCCATGGCGATAGCGGATAAGAGCACATGCTCTTGAAAGGCGATCCAAATATCGTTCTTTCGTTCGATCAACGTCTGCAATAATTCCATTGTATCCCTCCTTGGCGGAAAAAGCGGCAGCGGATGGCTGCTGCTTCGTCGTGAGAAGTTCAGATAAAAACGGTCATCCCTTTTTATTCGCAAGCAGAACGAATTCCGTTGACAAACCGCTCGAGGCCATTTTTCCTTTTCAACATGAGGCATGTTGTTCAAGCGAGGCGATTGCGGCATCGAGTTTTCCGGCTGTGATTTGCCTGCGCATGTTCCGTTGCCCGTTATGCGTGCTGCTGGAACGTCCACTCAGCAAGCGCACGCATCATGCTCGAGCGCGTAATACCGCCAACAAGACGGTCGCCGTCGAGCACTGGAATGATGCGTACATCCGAGTCTTGGAACAAAGCAGCGACGTCGGTGACACCCGCTTCTTTTTGTAATGTCGTCACATCGTAATCAGCGATGTCCGCAACAAGCAAATGTTCCTCATTGTATCGTTGTTCGATTTGTTTGAGTGTCACGATGCCGAGAAACGATTGCTTTTTATCGACCACAATCAAACTGTCTACTTTTCTCGCTTTCATCAATCGGAACGCTTCCGCTAAACCGCGGCGCGGCGAGATCGTCGCGACATCAACCGACATTAAATCTTCCGCCGTCGGCACGGCCGTCTGGCGGATCCGCAGCCGGTCTTCGCCGATAAACTCGCGGACGAACGAGTTCGCCGGCCGCCGAAGCATTTGGTCGGGCGTCGCAAATTGGACGATTTCCCCGTCCTTCATCAAGGCGATCCGATCGGCGATTTTAATCGCTTCGTCCATATCGTGGGTGACAAAGACAATGGTTTTGTGAATCTCCTCTTGCAGACGGATGATGTCATCTTGCAGCTGCTCGCGGCTGATCGGGTCAAGAGCGCTGAACGGCTCATCCATTAAAATAATATCCGGCTCGGCGGCCAAGGCGCGGACGACGCCGACGCGCTGCTGCTGGCCGCCGCTGAGCTCTGACGGGTAGCGGTGCTTGAACGTCGCTGGATCCAATCCGACGAGCTCAAGCAATTCGTCGACCCGTTTTTCATAGACGTGTTTTTCCCACTTTTTCAACTTCGGCACGAGTGCGATGTTTTCCGCGATCGTCATGTGCGGAAACAAGCCGATTTGCTGGATGACATAGCCGATGTTGCGCCGCAGCTCAACCGGGTCGAGCTCAGAAATGTCTTGCCCGTCGATGTACACTTTGCCCGATGTCGGCTCGATCAGGCGGTTGATCATCCGCATTGTCGTCGTTTTCCCGCACCCGCTCGGCCCGATCAAGGCGACCAGCTCGCCTTTGCGGATTTCAAGATTCATATTTTTTAAGGCGACAAAGCCGTCCTCATACTGTTTCGTCACGTTTTCAAACCGAATCATTGACATTCCTCGCTTTCTAGTCGATCAGTCCTTCCGATTTCAAAAAGTTGATTGCCACCTCACGTGGCTGTTTTCCTTCCAAGTTCACTTGGCCGTTTAGTTCCATCATTTTTTCATCGGTCAAAATGTTGGCCAACTTGTTCAGTTTCTCCTCAAGCCCGGGATTGGCATCGAGCACTTCCTGGCGGATGATCGGCACGGAGTGGTATGGCGGGAAGTAGTTCTTATCATCTTTTAGCACGACCAAATCATATTTTTTGATTCTTGCATCAGTCGTATAGGCGGTGATGACGTCAATCTCCCCGTTTTTCGCCGCTTCGTATTGCAGGTCTGGATCGATCGTCACTTTTTTCTTGAACTGAAATCCGTACGCATCGACAAGCCCATCATAGCCGTCGCTTCGCTCAAAAAACTCGGCGTCCGACCCGAAGGTGAGGGAGGACGAATGTTTGGCCAAATCGGAGTACGTTTTTACCCCGAGCTTTTCCGCCAAGTCTCTGCGCATGGCCAAGGCGTAGGTGTTGTTAAATCCGAGTGGTTTGAGCCAAGCGATGTTGTATTTTTTCTTATATAATTTCTTCGTTTCATTGTAGATTTGTTCGGGCGTCTTTTTAGGATCGTACGGCTGTTTTAAAATGTTTAAGTATCCCGTTCCGGTGTACTCAACGTACATGTCGACATCGCCATTTTCAATGGCTTGCTGCAACATAAACGCGCCGCCCAAACTGTCTTTCACTTCCACATCCAAATCGGTGTTGGCCTTTACATATTCCGCCAACAAATGCGTCAAAATCACCTGCTCGGTAAACTTCTTCCCGCTAATGACGATTTTCCCTTTCGCATCACTCGTTTCGCTGCAGGCCGCTAACCCAAACACAAGCCCGACAGCGAGCAAAGATCGAATCCATTTTCGCAACACAATTCCTCCTTTTTCGGCTGTTGTCATACAAATAAAGGGGGATGAAAAAAGGCGGCAACAAGACGCGGAGGGGATGAAAAAGCGTCACAAACAAAGGATACCGCAATTTGGGTGCAACTGGCAAATTTGGTATCAGCCGATATGTTTGCCTCTCGCCTGCTCTCGCGGTGATGATGGCCCTCTCCTCCTTGATCCTAAAAAATGCTCCGGAATGCTGGCGAATCCTTCAGAATGCTCCGAATTCGAGATGTCCGAACAAGCCCGCCGTTTATCCATCAACATGCTGGCTATGCATTCCCCCGCGCCGTTGATCGAAAGGTTGGCAGGCTCCATGGCGAAGACGAACGGATCGACACGTGAACAAAAAAAACGGCAGCCCACGGCTGCCGGGTGAAAAAGGGAATAGGTGTTGAACATTTCTCTGTGGGAAACGCGTTAGGCATGAACAAGGCGATGAAGGGTGCTTTCCGTTTTGAAAACGCGGGCGTTCAAGACGTGCAGTCCCGCTTCATGTTCGGCGAGGGCAGGCAGCACTTTGTCTTCGAGGATGGATGTGATATGGGTGAGGTCGCCTTTCATATGGTGAAGGTCGTGCGCCATCGCCTCGTATTTGGCGGTCAGCACTTCTTGCCCATGGCGGAGCGCTTCAACGATCGCCTTCGTTTCATTCGTGCGCTCATCCAGCAAGTCGATTTGTTGCGCAAGCGTGGTCGTCTGCTCGTTCAGTTGAGCGACTTGATGTTCGACAGTGCCCATGCGTTCGTTGAGTTGAGCGACTTGGTGTTCGACAGTGCCCATGCGTTCGTTGAGTTGGGCGACTTGATGTTCGATAGTGCCCATGCGTTCGTTGAGATGAGCAACTTGGTGCTCAAGGTTGCTTGTCCGCTCATTCAACTGAGTGAACTGCTGCTCAAGGGCGCTTGTTCGTTCGTTAAGCTGTGCGACCTGGCGTTCGAGAACGCTCGTGCGCTCATTCAGCTTGGTCATTTGAGCTTCAAGAGCACCTGTTCGTTCATTGAGCTGGGCCACTTGCCCCTCCAAGGCGCCAACCCGTTGCTCGAGCGATTCGACCGCCGCGCGCGTCGCTTTCACTTCATGCAAAATTTCCCGCAGCAACGCTTCCATTCGTTTCACCTCCTTTTCCCCTCTATTTTACAAAAAACGCGCGCCGATGGCGAGAAAAAATAGGAAAACGGTTTTTGCTAGAAAAAGAGCGGAGAAAATCGTTACAATAAACAGTAGGAAAAAACCGAAGCAAAGGTGGACGGAAATGGATGCCACATGGCTCAAACCCATTGTCGAAACCAAATATTTATCGACGGAAAACGCGCACCGCTACCGGGCGATTTTGCGCTATTTCTACATTCAGCACGAGCGGATGCGGCAATATTTGTTTCCAGAAGAAGTGTACGCTTTTTTAAAGCAGCACGAGGAGTTTGCGGATTACACGGAAGACGATTTGCAGCAAGACCTCGACCAGCTCGTGAAATGGAACAACTTGATCGCCCGTCAAGAGACGTCCCACGTGCGGACGATTGAAGAGTTTAAGAAAAAGCGGTTTCGCTACCAATGCAGTCCGTACACGGTGGAGATCGAGCGGATGATCCGCACGCTTGAGCAGCTTGGGGATTCGTTCGGAGGATCACTTGAGAAAACGCGGTTTGACCGCTTGTATGCTTCCCTTTCCCGCATCGAGGCGATCATCGCCTCCGGGTTTCAGGAACAGAGAGATGAAATGTACCAAGTATGGGAAGAGACGTTCGATTATTTCAAGAAAATCATCCAAAATTCCGCAGACTATATGGCCTATTTACATAGCGAAAACGTGGAAGAGCGGATGACGTCCGAGTCGTTTCTCGTCTATAAAGAGCAGTTTACGGCGTACTTGCGCGATTTTATCGTCGCCTTGCAAAAAACGTCGATGCAGATTGAACAATTGCTTGAAGATCTGCCGGAAGAAGGGGTTCGGCAGTTCATCGGGCATGTCGTCGACTATGAGCGGTCGATCCCGCGCTTTGCCGATGCGCTGCCGCCGCGCGCTGTGCAGATTGAAGAAAAATGGGAGACGTGGCGCAGCTTGTGTGAATGGTTTTTAGGCCGCAACGGGCGCGAGAGCGAGCTTTCGTTTTTGCAATACCAGACAAATGAGGCGATTCGCCGTCTGACGCGCGTCGTGCAGCGGCTTGGCGAGCGGCATCATCATTTTCGCAGCCGCAAAGGCGACTACTTGCATTTGGCGCGCTGGTTTTCCCGCCTTGAATCGATTGAAGAGGCGCACTGCCTGTCAGCGGTCGTGTTCGGCTGCTTCCATACGAAACATCTCGTCGCTGATGCGGAGGCGACCGAC
This sequence comes from Geobacillus sp. DSP4a, assembly GCF_013096875.1. Classification (NCBI taxonomy): domain Bacteria; kingdom Bacillati; phylum Bacillota; class Bacilli; order Caryophanales; family Anoxybacillaceae; genus Geobacillus; species Geobacillus sp. DSP4a. Next base: position 37,638 of record NZ_SDLD01000024.1, read on the forward strand.
AACATATACCGCGACGTATGGGACGAGCCGCCAGCCGAGTGGGTGACGAAGCCGCGCGTCCGCCATTACGGAGAAAAGAAAAAGCCGCAGGCAATAGAAGACAAAGAACGGGAGAAAGAAGAAGCGCGCCTTCGCTATTTGGAAGAAAAAGCGCGCGAGGAAGCGGCGCTCAGACAGCTTGTGACCGATGGGAAAATCGTGATGGCTGACCTTCCCGAGGTGACTCCATATGTACGAAAAACGCTGCTCGGTTGGATCGCCAAGGCGATGGGGCGCGAGGGGCAAGCAATGAAGACGGAAAACGGGTGGGTGGTCAAAGTGGTGAACAAAGAGGGGACGATTTGCCTTCGGGCGGAAGACGGGGAACTCGTAATGCCCAACTATGAAATCCACGTGCTGGCAGGAGGTGAATGAGCGTGGAGACGGCGTTTGACGACAAGGCGAAAGAAGCGCTCGCCGCGCTGTTTGAGCAGTTTTGGATCATTCGCGACCAAGAGCCGGATTTGTACCAGCTCGTCCGCGAGCGTGAACATGTGTTGAAACGGTATGTGGAGGAGAAGTTTGGGTATCGACTCATCGTCCACCGCTATTTCGCCAAGCTCGAGAAAATTCCCGCCGATCCCGAGCCGTGGATGGGCATCGAGTCGTTCCAAGAGCCGCTCGATTATGCGCTGTTTTGCTGCTTGATGGCGTATTTGGAAGGCAAGGCGGTGGAAGAAAAGTTTTTGCTTTCTGACGTATGCGAAGAAATTCGCGCCATGTACCCGGGGGATCTACCAGTCGATTGGACGAACTACGCGCATCGGCGCGCGCTCATCCGCGTGTTGAAAACGGCGGAACAAATCGGTCTTGTCCGCCGGATGGATGGGGAGATTGAAGCGTTCGCGCAACATGCGGAGGAAGAAGCGCTGTACGAAGTGCCGGTGCTCGCCCGCTATTTTATGCGTACGCATCCGAAAGATTTGTTGCAATATGAATCGATCGACGAATTGCTCGCCGAGGAGTGGAAAGCCTCGCCGCAAGATTATCGGCGCCATCGCCTGTATCGGAAGCTGTTTTTATCCCCGGCGGTGCATCGGACGGAAGGGGACGAGCAAGATTTTTACTACTTGCGCAACTTCCGCCATCGGCTGCGCGATGACATCGAAGCGCATACGCCGTTTCGGTACGAGTTGTACAAAAACGCCGCCATGTTGACGTTGCCTGAGCGGCAGGCGCCGTACACCGTATTTCCTGATCAGAAAGGAACGTCGGAGATCATCCTTCATTTTGCCGCCTTGGTGCGCGAGCGGCTTCAGGACTATCCGCCGGATGAATACGGCCGCATCCGGTTGACGTCTGAACAATTTTCCGCTTGGCTTGCCGATTGCCGCCGCCGTTACGGGGCGGGGTGGGGGAAAACGTACCGCGACATGTCGGCTGCCGAGCTTGTCCGCGAAGTGCTTGCGGCGCTTTGCGAATGGCGCATGGCCGATGTGGAGCACGACACCGGAATGATCGTCCTTTATCCCCTCCTCGGGCGGGTGTCGGGACGGTATCCAGATGATTTTGACGCGAAAGAGGGAGGAGAACATGGCGAATCCATGGGTGCTTCATCGTGCGGGGCTGATTAATTTTTGGTATTACGACGAGCAGTATTTTCACTTCGCTGACGGCAAGCTGCTGTTGCGGGGAAGCAACGGGGCGGGCAAGTCGGTGACGATGCAAAGCTTGATCCCGGTGCTTTTAGACGGCAAGAAGACGCCCGATCGCCTCGATCCGTTCGGCTCACGGGCGCGGCGCATGGAAGACTACTTGCTTGGGGAAAAAGACGTCGTCAATCGCGATGAGCGGACGGGGTATTTGTTTTTGGAATACAAACGAAAAGCATCCGACCAATACGTCACAACGGGCATCGGCCTGCGGGCAAAGCGGCAAAAAAGCCTCGACTTTTGGGGGTTTGTCATGTTCGACAACCGCCGCATCGGCTATGACCTTCAGTTGTATAAACAAGAAAAAACAGGTGAAAAAATCCCGCTGACGAAACGCGAGCTCGCCGCATTGCTCGGTGCGGGCGGGACGGTCGTCGAGACGCAAAAAGAGTATATGGAGCTCGTCAATAAGCATGTGTTTCGCTTTGAATCGCTCGAGGCGTTTCAAGAATTGATCGAACTGCTCATTCAACTGCGCAGCCCGAAGCTGTCGAAAGACTTTAAGCCGACGGTGATTTATGAGATTTTGGAAAGCTCGCTGCCTCCGTTGACCGATGACGAGCTCCGCCATTTATCCGAAACGATTGAAAACATGGACCAAGCCAAGCAGCAGCTTGAGCAGCTCGAACGCGACGAACGGGCGTTGAAGCGCCTTTGCGATCAATACCGCCTGTACAACGAATATATGATCGCCGAAAAGGCGGCAGAATACGTAAAAGCGGTCAAGCAGGCCGAACAGCTCGCTGCTGAACAACACCGCCTTCACGATGAAGAAGAAAAGACGCGAAAGGCGCTTGATGAGCTTGAGGAGTCCATCACCCGCCTCGGCCGCGAAGAAGACGTGCTGCGAGCGCGCGAAATCGACTTGGCTGGCCATGAAGTGTTCCAGCAGGCGGAAAAGTATGAACAGCTGAAAGCCGAACGGCAGCGCCTAGAGGAACGGCGGGAGCGGCACGAGCAGACGATTGCGGAAAAAGAACGACAGGAACGTCAGCACCGCCGCCGCCTCGATGAAGCGGAAGCGCGGCTGGATGACCTTGAGCGGAAGCTTGAAGACGAGCTGGAGCAGCTGCGTATGGATGCCGACGAAGGATCCTTTTCCTTGCATGAAACGAACGAAGGCGACTTTCACCGCCATCGCCAAAAGCAACAAGAGTTTTCGTTTGCCGCTTGGAAACAGGAAGCCGATCGCCATATCGAGCAGCTCGAGGAGTTGGCGCGTCTTTGGCGCAGGCATGACGAGGTGAAACGACGCTATGAAGAAGCGAGCAGCGAAGCGGGCGAAAGGCGGCGGGAAATGGACGAATGGCGCCACCAGCAATGGAAATGGGAAGAGCTGTTCGAAGAGGAGAAAGAGCGGTTTGAACAAGCCGTGCTTGCCTGGGTCGAGCAGGGAGGAATCGACGTTTCCGAAACGGACATTCAGGCGTTTTTGCAACAAATGGACGCCCTCTATGAGCAGTATTCGCTCGATGATCTGAAGCGCCCGTTCGTGCAAGCGTATTACGATGCCGTCGGCAAGAAAAAGGATGAGAAATGGCGGCTCGAGCATGACATCCGTCTGTTGGAAGAAAAACGGGCAGAGCGCGAGGCCGAACTGCGTCAATGGCGGGAACAACGCGACCCCGAGCCTGAACGGGATGAACAAACCACTGCCGCCCGGTTGGCGTTGGAGGAGAAAGGCATTCCGTTTGTCCCGCTTTATGCCGCGGTCGAATTTGTCGACGATGTGCCTGACGATGTGCGCGAGCGAATCGAATCGGCGCTTTCGCACGCGGGGCTGCTTGACGCCCTCATTACTGCTCGCGAGATCGACGTCGCCTGCGACCGTGTGCTCATTCCGAAACCGGTCCATATGGCGCACACGCTTGCTGATTATTTGCGCCCAGATGCCAATGCCCCTGTGTCAATGGAGCGGATTGACGAAGTGCTCCGAAGCATCGTCATCACCGATGCCGACCAAGAAGGCGGCATGACGATCGATGAAACGGGGCGCTATTCGCTCGGCCTTGTCCGCGGCCATGCACCGCGGGGATCGAAGGCGGCGTTCATTGGCCGTGCGGCGCGCGAACGGTGGCGGCTTGAAAACATCGCGGCGCTGGAAGCGGAGATCGCCGCGATGGGGCAAGAGATCGACCGTCTGTGTGGGGCGCATGCGGCCGTGGAAGCGGCCATTCAAGCGCTCGCCGACTGGTTGGCGTCCTTCCCGGCGGACCGCGACGTGCGCACCGCGTTTGACGAAGCGCAAGAAGCGCGCCGCCAAGCCGAAAGCAAAGAACGGGAATGGAAGCGGCAAGAAGAAAAAGCCGCTCTCTTGGCGCGCGAATGGAAACAAATCAAACAACAGCTCCACGACGAGTCGGCCGAGCTCGATTTGGCCTTTACTTTAGACGGCTGCGAACAAGCCATGCTCGCCATGAAATCGTACGTCCGCCATGTGCACGAACTCGAAGTGCTTTACCGCGAAACGCGCCATACCGAAGCCGTGATCGCTCAGCAGCGCGAGCAGCTTGCGGCGCTGGAAGCGGAGATCGACGAGGCGAAAGGCGAACGAAATCGACTTCGGGATGAAACCGAGCGGCTCACCTTGCGAATCGCGGAGATGGAGCGGACGCTCGCACAAATGGGAGCGGATGACATTCGCGCCGAAATCGCCCGCATTCAAGAACGGTTGGCGTCTTTGCGCCGCGAAATTCCGCGCCTTGTCAACGAACGGGCGCGGACGGAACAGCAGCTCATGCGCCTGGCCGAAGAACGGGAAAAAGAGGCGCGGCGGGAAGCGTTCGCCCGCGAGCTCGCCGCGATGTGGGAAAAGTCGTTTGCCCGTGAAGCGGCGCTTGGGCTTGTGGATCTTGATCGTTCCCGCTCCCTCCTGGAGCAGGCGAAAGAAGCGAAACAACGGTACGAAGCAGTGTTAAAAGAGACGCGTTCCTCGCTTCTGGCGCGGCTGAACACCGTCTTTTTCCAAGAGTCGTCCAACTTGACCGAATACCGGGCGTCCTTCGAGCCGCTGGAAGAACAAACGAAGCCCGAATGGACCGCCGCTGCCCCAGACGATGAGATGGCCATGAAAGCCGCGGACTGGCGGGAGAAACAAGAACGGCACGTCATTTACCTCGACTACAAAGGCGAGCGCGCCACGCCGTTTGCGGTGCTGGCGGAAGTGGAGCGCGACATCGTCTTGCAGCACGAGTATATGAAAGAACAAGACCGCGAGCTGTATGAGGACGTCATCTTAAAATCAGTCGGCCGCATTTTGCGCAGCCGCATTCAGCGCGCCGAACGGTGGGTGAATGAGATGAATAAACTGATGGGCGGCCTCGACACATCATCAGGGCTTGTGCTGTCCATTCAATGGAAGCCGAAAACGGCGGAGACGGAAGCGGAGCTCGATACGAAAGAATTGGTGCGCCTGTTGCGGCTCGATCCGCGGCTGCTTAGAGAGGAAGATTTACAGCGAGTGACGAACCATTTCCGCTCGAAAATCGCCCGCGCCCGTGAATTGCTTGAAGAGCGCGGCCAAGGCAGCACGCTCCATCAAATCATTAAAGAAGTGCTCGACTATCGGAAATGGTTTTCCTTCACTTTGTACTATGAAAAAACAAACGAGCCGAAACGCGAGCTGACGAACCACCGCTTTTACCAATTCAGCGGTGGGGAAAAGGCGATGGCGATGTACATTCCGCTTTTCGCCGCGGCGTATTCGCGCTACCAAGAAGCGGGCGATGATGCCCCGTACATCATTTCGCTCGACGAGGCGTTCGCCGGCGTCGATGAAAACAACATCCGCAACCTGTTCGGACTTGTCGAACAGCTCGGCTTTAACTACATCATGAACTCGCAGGCGCTTTGGGGCGACTACGACACCGTGCCCGCGTTGTCCATTTGCGAACTCGTCCGCCCGCGCAATGCGTCGTTTGTGACCGTCATTCATTACCGTTGGAACGGCCGCGTCAAACAGCTGATGGTCAATGATAAAGAATGGGAGACGATCGAGACGTGAGCACGGCCAAGGAGGCGGCTGCCTTTTTCCGCTCTGAACCGGGCTTCCGCCGTCTGTTTATCGAGATGAAGCACAAGTACGAGTCGCTCGGCCGCGTCGGCGGCGCGGTGTCTTTAGAGGCGTTCACCGATGAAGAGCGGGAGGCGGTGGCCGCCTTTTTCGGCAAAGACGTCTCCCGCGTCTCCCTTATCGCGTTTGAAAAACAGCTCGGACAGACGAGGTTTGCGGGCGTTGGGCTTGTCGAGCTGCTTGAACAGTATTTCGGCGCCCCGCTTGTCTCAAACAAAGAACGGCGCCAGGCGGAGGAAGAGGAACGGGATCGTTTTTTTGCGCGTCTGACCGAGGAGCATCATTGGGTTGAGTCTGTCCGCCCTCAGCGCTTCGTCCAAACGGCGTACGAAACCGACCGCCGCAGCCTGAAGGAGGCCATCCGCCTTGTCAGCGCGGCTTTGGGCCGCCTCCCGCTCCCGTCATACATGCGCCTCCCGCTCTTTGCCCAGCAAGTGGCGGGAGACCCGCATGCGTTCGATTTGTCCACGCTACCGGGGAGATTGTTGCTTTCGGCATTGCAAGCGACCGTGCCCGGGGATTGGGACATGGCATCTGTAGAGAGCGTCAACGAGTTGCTCCAGTCCGTCGGCTTGCTCCGTGAGGATATCCTGAACTTTGTCACATGCGCCAACATCCTCGCTGAAACCGAGGGCGGCCCGCATCCTGTTTTCTCCGCTGCCTGGGAGGCGAACACGGCGCTGAACATGCCGCTTAGAGATGTGCTGTCGCTTGTCCGCGCCCGCCCTGCCCATGGGGGGACGGTGTACATCGTCGAAAACGCGGGCGTCTTTTCGACGTTGCTTGACACCCGCGCCCCGCTTGTCAGCACGAACGGGCAAATGAATTTGGCGACGATGAAGCTGCTCGATTTGCTCGCGGCCTCTGGCGCCAAGCTGTATTATTCCGGCGACTTCGATCCGGAAGGATTGGCCATGGCAGAGCGGCTGCTTGAACGGTATGGACAGGCCGTCACCCTTTGGCGCTTTTCCGTCGAGGATTATAGGGCCGCCAACCCTGTCGTCGACCTCACCCCCGAGCGCCTCGCCAAGCTCGCATCCGTAACGTCGACGCCGCTGCAGCCGCTGAAAGAGGAGATGGCGGAAACGAAAAAAGCGGGGTATCAAGAGGCAATTATCGGGAGGCTGACAGAGGATATCAACGGGTAGTCCATCCACGAGCCAGAGAAGGAGCCCGGAGCGATCGGGTCTCCTTCTCCAAAAGGAATTTTGGCGCATGCTTGTCCGTCTCGAACTGGACGAAGCGAAACAGCGGCTGTTGTTCGGTTTTTTCGAGACGTATTTGCGGCGATCCGAAGAGGAGGAAGCAAAACGGCGACACGAGGTGAGCCAAATGGAAACGAAGGAAGCAAAGCGTGTGATGGAGCTCATCGTCTCATACGAACAGCGGGGGATGGAAAAGGGAATCCAACAAGGAATCGAACAGGGGTTAAAGCAAGGGATGAAGCAAGGACGCCAAGAAGGGATCGAGGAAGGGAAGCTCGACGTGGTGAAGAGAATGCTGGCGAAAGGATACGATGTCGACACGATCCACGAACTGACCGGGCTGCCGATGGAGAAGATTGAAAGGATGAAGGGGTGAGACGGCCCTTCGCCGTCAAGCCCCACATTGTCGTCGACCTCCAATCGTGCCAAAACCCCGGGGGATCGACGACAATGGTTTTATGCGTTTGTCATAGTTCCCCTGAGATTATCGCTGTGGTATAATCCTCACTCGCAACAGTTTCCACCATGTCCGTCATAGTTCCCCTGAGATTATCGCTGTGGTATAATAAGGCTTATGATTACTTAGTTGATTTATGGGTCATAGTTCCCCTGAGATTATCGCTGTGGTATAATCGCAGTATGCATTTACACGAAAACCAGAAGGTCATAGTTCCCCTGAGATTATCGCTGTGGTATAATATCGATAATCGCCAATAACGCAAATCCCTAGTCATAGTTCCCCTGAGATTATCGCTGTGGTATAATCAGCGATAAAGCTATAATTCATCAGTTAGTGTCATAGTTCCCCTGAGATTATCGCTGTGGTATAATCGTTGGTGAGGGACATAACCGAAGCGCTGGTCATAGTTCCCCTGAGATTATCGCTGTGGTATAATCAAAGACATGAGAATGCTGGCGCAGGTGATGTCATAGTTCCCCTGAGATTATCGCTGTGGTATAATACAAATGATAGACGGGGACTACAGACATAAGTCATAGTTCCCCTGAGATTATCGCTGTGGTATAATAACAATGATTTTCCCTACGCCGGTGGTAAGTCATAGTTCCCCTGAGATTATCGCTGTGGTATAATAAATATGAAACTCTGACATCTTCAAATCAGGTCATAGTTCCCCTGAGATTATCGCTGTGGTATAATTGCCCATGCGACGGCATGCTCCTTCATTTCGTCATAGTTCCCCTGAGATTATCGCTGTGGTATAATGCTTTTTTATCCACCTTGGCCGGCTGTGGGGTCATAGTTCCCCTGAGATTATCGCTGTGGTATAATATTTCCAGCAGTCTTTTGACGACAAACTGCGTCATAGTTCCCCTGAGATTATCGCTGTGGTATAATAGTTTTTAGGCCGTAGCGGCTCGAATACGGGTCATAGTTCCCCTGAGATTATCGCTGTGGTATAATATGTCTTTAGTCTCATTGGTGCCGTATGGTGTCATAGTTCCCCTGAGATTATCGCTGTGGTATAATTGTTCTTGACTTCTACAGTCAACAAATAAAGTCATAGTTCCCCTGAGATTATCGCTGTGGTATAATACTGTTCCCCTTGAACTGAGTGACGCCTTTGTCATAGTTCCCCTGAGATTATCGCTGTGGTATAATGGTCGGCCAGCCGATCAGCACGCACACGGAGTCATAGTTCCCCTGAGATTATCGCTGTGGTATAATGTTGAGCAAGTAGAAAGGGCGATGGAGGTTGTCATAGTTCCCCTGAGATTATCGCTGTGGTATAATTTGGAGCACCTCGCTCCATTTTCAGAAAAAGTCATAGTTCCCCTGAGATTATCGCTGTGGTATAATTTCGCTTCAAGTGAATATCGTCTGTATCTTGTCATAGTTCCCCTGAGATTATCGCTGTGGTATAATTGTCCTAGATTTTTATAGTCAACAAATAAAGTCATAGTTCCCCTGAGATTATCGCTGTGGTATAATACGTATCCAAAAAAGCCTGCAATCTCAAGGATCGCAGGCTTTTTTGCTTTCAAAAAATGCAAAGGCGCTTATGCAAAAAGAGGAACCATTTCTGTTTTTTTTAAAAAAGCGTCAGCTGGGTGGATGTCACTTTCTTTTCTTGCGCCGTTGGTTCCCCGAGAAGCAGCTGCATTTTTGCGTACTGCTTTTCCGTTACGACCATCGCCCGAATCGATCCTCGAGGGGGCAAGTTGCGTTTTAATCTTGCCAAATGTTTGTCCGTTGCTTCATGTCCGTGGCAGACGCGGCTGTAGACCGAAAATTGCAACATATCGTACCCTTCGTTCAGCAGGAATGTGCGAAATCGCCGGTATTCGCGCTTCTCCCGGTTGGTCACGACGGGAAGATCGAAAAAGACGAGCAACCGCATAAACTTACTCATATACGTGCAGTTGCAACGGGAGAAGTTCCGGCAATTTCAACAACGAAGGGTCTTGGCTTCGGCTTGCCGTGACGAAGCTTTTTGTCATCTCTTCCACCGCGTTCACGACGGTCAGTTTCTCTCCATTCACTAGTATGTCCATGTTGACTAAATTATATAAGTCTGCCCGAATGGATGGAGAAAATTCATCATCCGGTTGAATATGTTGAGCCACGTATAGGTCAACGAGCGGACGCAATACTTCCATAAAGTCGTCGGCGAGATTAAATTTGTTCAACTCGTTATCATGGTAAATTCCTAAGCATGGGAGAAAACCATACCCAACGAGAGAGCGGGCGACGAGTCCCCGCATAATGGCGTATCCATAATTCAAAGAAGCGTTCACCACAGAGTCGCTTCGCCGAGTAAATTCGCTGCCAAATAAATACTGGAAGTACTTTTTCGCTCCATACGCTTCACGGTTATTGCTGTCCCCAGAGTCGACGGTTTTGCTGATGCGGTATAGGTCGTCGGCTCCTTCTTTGTTCAGGAACTCCAAACACTTTCCTTGATTGATGAGTTTTTGAATCACGATTCGCTGCCAAATTCGCTTTTTAAAAGGCTTGGAGTAGGCGTACTGCATGTGCAGCACGCCCACTTGGCGGGAATGTTTTTGAAATGGCTGCAGCACCCCATTGGGAAGCCGTTTTTGGTCACAGGTGAATAATGTAATGTTATGTTCGGCCATTTTGCTTAAAGCGGCTGCTGTCACGCTGACAGCTTGTTCCTCGATGATAATGGAACAAATATCCTCGAGCGGGATCGAAACTTTTTCTTCTTGTTCAATCACGAGTTGATTGTAACGGACGGATAGTTTCCCCGGTTTTCGAATGAGCAGATGACGCCAACCCAACTCTTTTTTCCCCTCTCACTTTGTAGATGTTGCCGAGCACATCTACTTGGTATTTCTCGAATCGTTTGAGGGTTCTTGAACCGACGCCTGAGAGGGAGAAGCTACAGTCATGGCTGACTAATTCCAGTCCTGCTGTTCCCGAATGAATGGTTTTATAGTAGGCAAAAAGATCCTTAATTTTGATTTCCTCGCCTCCGGCGGTTTTGATTATTTTTTCCCGCGGAAGCTCAATGCGAATGAGATCATTTGGGTACAGGCTGAATCGGAACGTATAGTCCTCTGTCATTTCCTTCCATTCGGAGTACGGCTTGTTCGGCTCGATGGCTTTGTTTGGCAAAATCCCTTTCATGATGTCCATGGTGTAGACAGGGACACAATAATATTTCCCATCCTTTTCAAATACGTCAACCCGAACGATGTTGCTGTTGTAGGCGACGGTTTTGCCGTCATTGAGCGGGATGACCTGGTTTTTTGTGTCGATGATTTTTACGGTCCGAATGACAGGCCCGGGTTCGCCGTTCTTTTTCGGCTTGTACAAAGGCTCTTGGAATGCCTTTTTCGGGTCATTGTTATGTTCAAGCAGACGCTGGCGGATCGCTTCGTATGTCCTTGGGTCGCTTTCTTTGCCGTACATCGGAAAATGCCCGCTCGCATCCAACTTGATTTCGGACAGTTTCGTTTTGACAACAGTTTGGATTTTCCCGCTCCGTTCATCGATACCGACGTAGCGCCGTAATGTTTCTTGATGAGCCGCCCCTGTAACGCTCCGCTTCGGCATTCGGGATACAAAAACCGGCTGTAGCGATTCGAGTTTCTGATCATCATAATTTCCAAGATTGAGAGCTTTTATACTCTCTTTTGGATGTTTGGATAAACGCGCCCGCAGTTCGTCGGCGAAGTGCGGCCAAGGCTGCGGGAAGTGCGGTTCTGTCTTTTTGGCCAGTTCTTTGTTTTGTTCGCGCCGTTGGTAAAAGGCGGTGACTTTGGCGATATCGCTTGGCGTTGTGCAAGCGACGATCACGGCATCGACGGCATGATGCAAATCCGATTCTTCACGGTTTTTGTTAAACTCCCAGCGGCTTCGCAAATGGGCGGTAACGCGGCCGTTGACCGTATAGACTTTTTGCTTGTCATCACTTTCGGCGAATTTCAGATGTTCGCGAATAAAGTTGGCGAAAAAGCGTGAAATATACCGGGTGTCATTTAAATTTCGATTTTTAAATTCTGTTTCTTCATTTTCATCATAATGGAGTCGGAGCAGCCGATCCCGTTTCTTTTTGGAAAACTGCTTGTTTGTTAACACAAACGTTTCAAACTGTTGCCAGCGTTCGGTTCCGACGCCTAAATATTCGGCAGGAATGCGGTTGCCTTTTTCGCGGTTTTCTTTTGTCAATACCAACACTTTATTGGTATAGCTGTCATCTAGGCTCCGGCTATATGGAATTACATGGTCTACTTCCGTGTACCCTGGTTCAAGCAGCCGCTCGATTTCGATCGGTTGAAGCGAGTAGGCGCACCTCCCATTTTGCTCACTCCAAAGTTTGAACTTGACAATGTCATGGCCGGTTGGGTTTAGCGTCAATCCATACTCCATGAGTTGGCGGATGGCGGTTTCGTTTTTCTTCCGGTTTTCGTCTTGTTCTTTTTTTGTTTTCCGCCGTTCGTCAAACGTTTGTGATAAATCGCGGGCCAACTCGATATGAATGGATACCGGCGAACCGTACTTTTTAATAATAGCATTCACCACTTTCCGCGCCTGTGTCAATGCACGCATGACGACCGGATTGGCGATCGGCGGAATATTTGGTAGCAACATTGTTTTTTGTTTCTTCTTTGGCCCTGTAAATGTGTATCCCGCCCGCTCACAAGCCGAAGAGTAGACTTCTCCTTGTTCCATGTACGGGAGAATGCTGCGAAGCGCCTTTAGCGACAAATGGCCGAATTTGGTGAATGACAAGTTCAATAGTTCCTCAATTAGCTCGTTGTCATATACCTTGTTCGCTAAATTTGGCATCCGTTTTCCGTTTTGTTCATATTCGTTTCGCAAGTAGCTGCGAATGTCGGCATCATCTTTAAACAATGTCAGGGCGTAACCGAATGTATCAAAATCGATGGGGAGAAATGAACTTGACTTCCCCTTTCCATACACTTTATCGACGGCTTTCCGAATTTGATGATAGGCGTCGAGTTCAAGGAATCGGATGTTTTCATTTTGCTTTCGTGATTCACCTCGATCATACACAATGCCTTTAAAGTAAGTGTCATCAGGCAAATGGAGCAACGTCCGTATATCATGGTAGGTGATTTTGTTTTTTTGGAATGCCTGTTCATACAAAAGGCGTCGTTCCTCATCGGTGAGCCCCCGTGTTCCTGATGGGGAGATGAGCCGCAATTTATTGATGTGCTCCCAGGCGATGAACGATTGGAATGTATAGGTTGCTTTTGGCGCCCGTTTTTCTTTCGGTTCAAAGGTACAAAAGCCGACCTTTTTCTCGATGTCATCTTTGGAAGCGACAGGACGCTGGGAAGCCCAAATGGCGATATATTCATTCTCAAACTCTTCCGTGCAACTCATGTTTCCAAACTCACGCTGTTTGGAGAAAATGAGTCGGATCTCGCGTTCTAAGTCATCGCGGGCGATCGTGTTTGTATAATTTTCTCCTTTATTGCGCTTATGGAGAGCAAACTTTGGATCTTTCACAATCATTTCGCCGACGGTCCGGTAGCTTGAGAGAATGGCCCGGTTTTCTTCGATATGTTTGAGCATCGTGCTGTTTTCTTTGTTGCTGCGCTCGCTTTTGCGGTTGGATTTGAAACCGCGCCGCTTGGCTAGATGAAGGAGGACGCGAGCCAGCTCGTCGTTGTTTAATTTTCGATCCAATGCCTCAACACGCAGCTGCCAGACGTCGATTTCGTGTTTTTCCTCGAATAGCTTGTCCAGTTCCTCTTTCGTTAAAATTCCTTCACGAATGATCAGACGGCGAATGCGCTCCAGCCGATGCTTGCGGCGGCGCAGGCGACGCCGGGCGGAGCGGGCGAGGCGTCGGGGAAGAGCTAGGGATTCTCCCGTCTGCGGATTTTCGGCTCTGTCAAAAATGCGGACGCCCAAATCTTCGATGCGAGGAATATCCAAGTTAATGACTGCCCACCCCACAGAGGTAATGCCGATATCAAGGCCGATTTTGTATCTCATGTCGATCCCCTCCCGTTAATAGAGATATGTAGTAAAAAAGACCTTAGCGTTTTCCGCCAAGGTCTGAGTTTGCGCAAGGATGGGGAATGCCCGCCAAAAGCGGGCGACAGGCGATCCCCAACGCCGCGGGTCAGTCTGCCTTAGGCAGAAAGCCCTTATCATAGTAACCCTGAGATCATTGCTGTGGTATGATCCTATTACTATAATAATGGGGAATTTTAGAAAACGCAAGCATTTTTTCAAAAGTTAGATCATTTTGAGTGGAGGGAAACCCACTCGTATGGGTCTGCCCTAGCGCTGCATCCACCAAATAATTCGGTTGCCACCGTCTTGCTAAGCAAAATGGGGTATAATGAAGAGGAGAAAGTCGACGTGAAAAAGGAATTTTTGCGCATGCTCGTCCGTCTCGAGCTGGATGAAGCGAAACAGCGGCTGTTGTTCGGTTTTTTCGAGACGTATTTGCGGCTATCTGAAGAGGAGGAAGCAAAACGGCGAAACGAGGTGAGCCAAATGGAAACGAAGGAAGCGAAACGTGTGATGGAGCTCATCGTCTCATACGAACAGCGGGGAATGGAAAAGGGAATCGAGAAGGGAATCGAACAAGGGGTCAAACAAGGGATCAAACAAGGTATTAAACAAGGGCGCCAACAAGGGATTGAGGAAGGGAAGCTCGACGTGGTGAAGAGAATGCTGGCGAAAGGGTATGATGTCGACACGATCCACGAACTGACCGGGCTACCGGTTGAGAAGATCGAACGGGTGAAGGGGTAAGCAGAGCAGACTCTTCGCCGTCGAGCCTCACATTGTCGTCGACCCCCAATCGTGCAAAAATCCCCGGGGATCGACGACAATGGTTTTTAGCGCCCTAAACCTACAGCCATCAAGGTTGAAAGCCGTTGACAGAATTTTCGAAACGTGGTATGCTGAAAACAGCTCCAAACCGAAAAGCTTGATGGAACAAGCATTTTTGGGGTTTTTATCGTACCTATGAGGGATTGAAACTTGGAAATAGTGATAAGGAATTCCGAGACGTTGACAGTTTTTATCGCACCTATGAGGGATTGAAACTCAGGAGCCTCATTTTCATATCGGGGAACTGGATCAAGTTTTTATCGTACCTATGAGGGATTGAAACGGTGTTTCTTTCGTAACCGAATTGCCAAATAACACTTCGGTTTTTATCGTACCTATGAGGGATTGAAACTTCGGCAGATGATCAAAGAAGGCCTGGAATCCGGGATTAGATTCGGCACAGCGAACCGGGAAATCTGCTTGTGTCTACTAGTTGCAATGAATGAACTGGGGGTGAAGAAACCATGATCACGATCTATGACTTGATCGGCTACATTCAAAACATGGACAACATGGACAAATTGGATGAAATCATCAGTCGATGGTACTTTCAAACGTCTGTCTGGACATCACAGGTGAAAGAAGAAGTCAAAAAAGCGGTGGTCGAAATCCTACAACTAGGCGAACCTAAAGTGTACCAGTTTTTTGTGGATATGTACGGTCTTAAAATGTGAAGTTTTTATCGTACCTATAAAGGGATTGAAACGTCATCCCGGTCGTGACAATTGGAGTTCCTTCTGCCGTTTTTATCGTACCTATGACGAATTTCTCACTGTGAGCAGGATGCCGCCTTGGGGACGGCGAATAGAAAAAGAGAGACCATCAAGGTGAGGTGATTGAATGGCGATTGACCATGATCGGCTGTTCAAAGAGCTGATCCGCACGTTTTTCGAAGAGTTTCTGCTCCTCTTTTTCCCCGACATGCACGAGCATATCGATTTCCACCATCTGTCCTTTTTATCCGAAGAGCTGTTTACCGATGTGACGGCCGGTGAAAAGTACCGCGTTGATTTGCTGGTCGAGACGAAGTTGAAAGGCGAAGACGGGCTGATCATCGTGCACGTGGAAACGCAAGGGTATGTCCAGCCGACGTTTGCCGAGCGCATGTTCCTCTATTTCAGCCGCTTGTATGAAACCTACCGGACCCGCATCGTCCCGATCGCCGTCTTCCACTATGATTCTCTCCGCGAGGAACCGTCTGTGTTTTCGATGGAATTTCCGTTTGGGGAAGTGCTGCAGTTTCGCTTTTTTCCGGTGGCGTTGCGGAAGAAGCAGTGGCGGGAGTACATCCGGCACGACAACCCGGTCGCGGCTGCGCTGCTCAGTCAAATGGGGTATACTGAAAGAGAGAAGGTGGAGCTGAAAAAAGAGTTTTTGCGCATGCTGGTGCGGTTGGAGCTCGATGAGGCAAGGCAGCGGCTGCTGCTTGGGTTTTTTGAGACGTACGTGAAGCTGACGGAGGAAGAGGAACAACAGCTGCAAAGCGAGGTGAAGGCGATGGAAACGAAAGAACGAGAGAAAGTGTTGGAGCTGATCATCTCCTACGAGCAAAAAGGGAAGAAAGAGGGGCTGGAAGAAGGGGTAAAACGCGGCCTTGAGCAAGGGATGAAGCAAGGAATGAAGCGGCTCATTGAGACGATGGCGCAAAAAGGGATGACGGCCGCCGAGATTGCCCGGTTGGTTGATCTTTCTGAAGAAGAGGTTCGAAGCTTGCTGAGCGAGTAAGAGGGAAAGGGGGGTCGATCTCATCCTGGTGTTTCCTGTTGAATGAGTAAGAGGGAAAGAAGAAGGCGGTTATCCACCGCCTTTTTTTCATGAAGTTTGACTTCAGCCGCTTGTTCCGTGAGAATCGTACCACGTGATTTTTATCTTAATTAGGCGAGAAGACTCCCACTTCAACGAAGCGAAGCGGAGTAAGTGGGAGATGAATCGCCTTAACTATATTTTGCTGAAAATAGGATAGATTCAGTAAAATATAGTATAATATAGT
>NZ_SDLD01000250.1:0-333 GCF_013096875.1 Geobacillus sp. DSP4a
GTGGAACATACAAGCGTTCATGTCCGATGTATACATGTTCCATTTCCACTGATTCCCCTTCCTCTAATTGATTCCCAAGGGATTCCCAATCCCATTCCTTCCACTGGCCATTCTCCTTGATATACACGTTCATATCGGGTAACTATTCAGCCACATCATAAAGTGAGCTGAATATTTTCTTCTTTCCTTGTCTATGATGTGAATACTGATAGACAAGGAGGTGAATCGCATGTTGACGGTACAACAAGCTGTATTTACAGTTGAAAGCTTAATCAGCAAAGTCCAACAACAAAAGCAGCTCATTACTCACCAACAACAAGTCATTGAGCAACT
>NZ_SDLD01000251.1:0-329 GCF_013096875.1 Geobacillus sp. DSP4a
GTAACTATTCAGCCACATCATAAAGTGAGCTGAATATTTTCTTCTTTCCTTGTCTATGATGTGAATACTGATAGACAAGGAGGTGAATCACATGTTGACGGTACAACAAGCTGTATTTACAGTTGAGGGCTTAATCGGCAAAGTCCAACAACAAAAGCAGCTCATTACTCACCAACAACAAGTCATTGAGCAACTGTTGAAAGAAAACAAACAACTACGCAAAGAAAATGAACAACTGAAGTACCGTGTTCAAGAGCTGGAAGCACGCACGAAAAAAAACAGCTCCAATAGCCATTTGCCCCCATCTTCTGACCGTTTTGAGAAAAAGC
>NZ_SDLD01000252.1:0-326 GCF_013096875.1 Geobacillus sp. DSP4a
TCAATACAAACCGAATCGGGAAATCTTTCATCATATCACCTACTTGATGAAGAATCGTCAACGTCGTTTTCCCTTATCGTATCAACGGTTTGCGACCATTGTAAAGATGTTTTGTCACGGATTCAGGAGAGACAAACAGGGTACCCCTTACGCGATACGGAGCTGTTTTTTGATCACATCAATGGGAATATCTTGCTTTGCAGCGTCATAAATGAACTCGACGACGCTGTGGTCTTTCCGCGACCGAAGAAGCTCCAGCCCGGTGGAGAGGTTTTGGCGGGATTCGGCGATGCTGTACACGCAGGCCAACAGCACCACCGCCCAAT
>NZ_SDLD01000253.1:0-326 GCF_013096875.1 Geobacillus sp. DSP4a
CCTGATAAGCGTGAGGTCGGTGGTTCAAGTCCACTTAGGCCCATCGGTTGCGGGGCCTTAGCTCAGCTGGGAGAGCGCCTGCTTTGCACGCAGGAGGTCATCGGTTCGATCCCGATAGGCTCCACCATCTCGATGTTTTCTCAAAAAAAATCGTTCCTTGAAAACTAGATAACCGGAAAAGCAAAGGAAGAAGCCGAGAAGCGCTGTAGGTTAAGCTAGAAAGGGCGCACGGTGGATGCCTTGGCACTAGGAGCCGATGAAGGACGGGGCAAACGCCGAAACGCTCCGGGGAGCTGTAAGCAAGCGTTGATCCGGAGATGTCCGAA
>NZ_SDLD01000254.1:0-316 GCF_013096875.1 Geobacillus sp. DSP4a
CACCCGAAGTCGGTGAGGTAACCCGCAAGGGAGCCAGCCGCCGAAGGTGGGGCAAGTGATTGGGGTGAAGTCGTAACAAGGTAGCCGTACCGGAAGGTGCGGCTGGATCACCTCCTTTCTAAGGATGTATTGACAAACTTTTTCGGTTTGATTATAATGACGCTTGTCGTTTTGTTTAGTTTTGAGGGAACTTTCCCTCCATGGGCCTATAGCTCAGCTGGTCAGAGCGCACGCCTGATAAGCGTGAGGTCGGTGGTTCAAGTCCACTTAGGCCCATCGGTTGCGGGGCCTTAGCTCAGCTGGGAGAGCGCCTGCT
>NZ_SDLD01000255.1:0-311 GCF_013096875.1 Geobacillus sp. DSP4a
CCTGCAAGGGTGCTTGCACCCGGAAGGCGAAGGTTATTTGACCCCGAGCAGCGGCGAGCCGGAGCTGGACATCAGTCGTTATTCAAAGCAAATCGCGCTTCTGTTTCGTTCAGTTTTGAGGGAACGAGTCATGTTCTCTCAATGACAAAAATCGTTCCTTGAAAACTAGATAACCGGAAACGCAAAGGAAGAAGCCGAGAGCGCTGTAGGTTAAGCTAGAAAGGGCGCACGGTGGATGCCTTGGCACTAGGAGCCGATGAAGGACGGGGCAAACGCCGAAACGCTCCGGGGAGCTGTAAGCAAGCGTTGAT
>NZ_SDLD01000256.1:0-306 GCF_013096875.1 Geobacillus sp. DSP4a
CAACTGTAAATACAGCTTGTTGTACCGTCAACATGTGATTCACCTCCTTGTCTATCAGTATTCACATCATAGACAAGGAAAGAAGAAAATATTCAGCTCACTTTATGATGTGGCTGAATAGTTACGTATGATGAGGTCTCCAAGGTAAATATTTGCAGTTTTCCGGATTTGACGCATAATCAAGTGAACTACCCCCACTTAATTTTCTAGCGAAAATTTGAAGTGGGGGCTTCCAAAGAAGTTTGACTGCTTCAAGCAATCCTTATTCTTTGAGGCGTGTCCACTTCGCCGCTAGAGCATAAGACA
>NZ_SDLD01000257.1:0-305 GCF_013096875.1 Geobacillus sp. DSP4a
TACAGGGTCTAAGCCACCATTAAGCATAACGTCCTGTTGAACTGTTTGCGCCTATTCTTCATTATGGGAAGAAAAGGGGGATTTTCATCCCTGGGTGGAGGGCAAACCATTGCCCATGGATCTTTTCCGTGAAAATCCCCACCACTTGGTGAGTGCGGTATACGCTCCTGATCCGTGCGGGTATACTGAAAATGGCCAAAAAAGGCAATAGGAAAGCAGAGGTGCCCGATTTTAGGCATCTCGTATAACCTGTCTGCCTTTTGGCTAGACTAAATAAGTTGTGGTTGGCGGAACGGCTCTTTGCG
>NZ_SDLD01000258.1:0-304 GCF_013096875.1 Geobacillus sp. DSP4a
ATATTGCGTTGCCATGTTTCCGCATAGCCAATGACAAGTTTGCCAATTTGATTTTCAATACAGTAGTTAATGATGTAACGGCAAGTCTTGTTGATATAATCATTCACTTTATTATTGCGATTCATAGCAAGCAAAGCCTGTTTACGAGTGGTGCCTTTGATTTTTTGCTTATCTTTTATGCTTTGAAGTCTGGCATTTTCTTTGTTAAACCATTGATTTATACTTTTTAATCTCCGCCCATCAATGATGAATGATCTGCCGTCTGATGTGACACAAGTGGCAAAATTGTTTAATCCTAAATCAA
>NZ_SDLD01000259.1:0-303 GCF_013096875.1 Geobacillus sp. DSP4a
CTGTATTTACAGTTGAAAGCTTAATCAGCAAAGTCCAACAACAAAAGCAGCTCATTACTCACCAACAACAAGTCATTGAGCAACTGTTGAAAGAAAACAAACAGCTACGCAAAGAAAATGAACAACTGAAGTACCGTGTTCAAGAGCTGGAAGCACGCACGAAAAAAAACAGCTCTAATAGCCATTTGCCCCCATCTTCTGACCGTTTTGCCAACACACGTTCTTCTCGTCAACCATCTGGCAACAAGCCAGGCGGACAAGAAGGACATCAAGGAACGACGCTCCGTCAAGTGGAACATCCAC
>NZ_SDLD01000025.1:0-52636 GCF_013096875.1 Geobacillus sp. DSP4a
TCGCCCTTCTTTCGGTGGTAGTGGTTTTGGTGACTCTATTCTACCAGAAAAAAGGGCGATTCTTCTATATTTGAGGCAAAAAAGTGGGGGCTGATCCCAAAACGCATTCGCGTTTTGGGTCAGCCCCTTTTCGTTTTACCCGCGCAGCACCGCGCCAAATTGTTTCTCGACCGCGGCGAGCACCCGCTCGTGGACGGCGGCGACTTCTTCATCCGTGAGCGTCCGCTCCGGATCGTAGTAGCGGAGCGAGAAGGCGAGCGATTTTTTCCCGTCCGGCAGGCGGTCGCCTTTGTAGACGTCAAAGAGGGAGACGTCTTTGACAAGCGGTTTCCCGGCTTCTTCGATCGCTTGCTTGAGGGCGCCAGCTTCGACGTTTTCGTCGACGACCAAGGCAATGTCGCGCACGACGGACGGGAATCGCGGAATCGGCTCGTAGCGGATCGCTTCACTTTCGGCGTTCAACAGCTCGGCCAAGGCGAGCTCGAAGACGTACGTTTCTTTTAAATCGTACTCTTTTTGCACGGCCGGATGGAGCTGGCCGACAAAGCCGATGACCCGGCCGTCAAGCACAATGTCCGCCGTCCGTCCGGGATGCAAATCGGCGCGTTTCGCCGGGCGGTACGCGATGCGCTTGGACAGCCCAAGCAAGTCGAACAACCCGTCAAGAACGCCTTTGGCGACGTAAAAATCAGCCGCTTTTTTCTCGCCTTGCCACAAATGGGCGTGCCATAAGCCGGTGAGAACGCCGGCAAGCCGCTCGTTTTCCGCCGGTTGGACGTGTTCTCCTTTGGACAAGTAGACAGAGCCGATTTCGTACAAGGCGACGTTCTCGACTTGGCGGGCGCGGTTGTAGCTCGCCGCTTCGAGCAGATGCGGAATCAAGCTTTGTCGAAGAACGCTCCGCTCTTCGCTCATCGGCAGCGCCAAGCGGATCGGTTCGGCCGTCTCAAGCGCAAAGCGCGTCGCTTTGTCCGGGCTCGTCAACGAATACGTGATCGCTTGGAACAAGCCGGCTCCTTCCAAATAGCGGCGGACGCGGCGGCGCTTCGCCTGGTACGGCGTGAGTCCGCCCGGTTTCGCCTCGGCCACCGGCAGCGTCGCCGGCAGGCGGTCGTAGCCGTACAAACGGGCGACTTCTTCAATGATATCTTCTTCAATTGCAATGTCGCGCCGACGCGACGGGACGTGGATCGTGAACGTTCCGTTGTCTTCCGTAAACGGAAATTGCAAGTTCGAAAGAATCGCGGCCACTTCCTCTTTCGACATTGCCGTGCCGAGGACGCCGTTGATGCGTTCGAGCGTGACCGTCACCACCACTGAGTCTTGGCGCCACACGCTCGCTTCGACGATGCCGCCGACGACCTCGCCGCCGGCGTATTCCGACATCAACGCCGCGGCGCGCTCGAGCGCTTCTTTCGTCCGCGCTGGATCGATCCCTTTTTCAAATCGGGTGCTCGCCTCGCTGCGCAGCCCGTGGTCTTTCACCGCTTGGCGGATGACCGGGCTTGTAAAGTACGCCGCTTCAATGAACACGGTCGTCGTGTCGTCGCGCACTTCCGAATTCGCCCCGCCCATCACGCCGGCTAAGGCGACCGGCTCGCGGCCGTTGGTGATGACGAGATGTTCTTCCGTCAGCTTCCGCTCGACATCATCAAGGGTGATGATCGTTTCGCCCGCTTTTGCACGGCGGACGACAATCTCCTTCGAACCGAGGCGGTCGTAGTCAAACGCATGAAGCGGCTGGCCGTACTCAAGCAAAATGTAGTTCGTAATGTCGACGACGTTGTTGTGCGGGCGAATGCCGGCCGCCATCAAACGCGCTTGCATCCAAAGAGGCGACGGGCCGATCCGGACGTTTTTCACAATCCGCCCGGCGTACAGCGGATTGTCTTCCGGCGCCTCAACGCGCACGGAAATGTATTCATGGACATGTTCGCTGTTTTCCTTGACCGCCGCTTCCGGCAGTTTTACATCGCGGCCGAGAATGGCGGCGACTTCATAGGCGACGCCGATCATGCTTAAACAATCGGCGCGGTTGGGCGTCAAGGACAGTTCAAGCACTTCGTCATGCAAGCCGAGCCACTCGATGGCATCGGCGCCGATCGGCGCGTCGCTTGGAAAGACGAAAATGCCGTCCGCGTATTCTTTCGGCACGACTTTCGTTTCGACGCCAAGCTCTTGGAGCGAACAAATCATACCGTTCGATTCTTCCCCGCGCAGCTTCGCCCGTTTGATTTTGAAATTGCCCGGCAGCACCGCCCCGACTTTGGCGACGGCGACTTTTTGCCCTTTGGCGACGTTCGGGGCGCCGCAAATGATTTGCACGGGTTCGTCCTCTCCCAAGTCGACAAGGCATTTCCGCAGTTTATCCGCGTTCGGGTGCGGCTCGCACTCGAGCACATGACCGATGACGACTCCTTTCATTCCCCGGTCAAGCGCTTCGACCCGCTCGACTTCAATGCCGCTTTTCGTAATCCGCTCCGCGAGCTCTTTGGCGGTGATGCCCGTCAAATCGACGTATTCCCCTAGCCAACGGTAAGAAACGAGCATTCCCAACTCCTCCTTTTTCTGTTACACACGCAAAAATTGCCGCAAGAAACGTAGATCGTTTTGATAGAAATGGCGGATGTCATCAATGCCATACTTCAGCATCGCGATCCGCTCCGGCCCCATGCCGAACGCAAAGCCGGTGTACGTTTTCGAATCAAAACCGGCCATCTCAAGCACGTTCGGATGCACCATGCCGGCTCCTAAAATTTCGATCCAACCGGTGCCTTTGCAGACGCCGCAGCCCCGCCCTTCGCAGCGGAAGCAGGACACATCAACTTCGACCGATGGTTCCGTGAACGGGAAAAAGCTCGGCCGGAAGCGGATGTCGCGCCCTTCCCCGAACAGCTTGCGGGCAAATTCGCGCAGCGTCCCTTTCAAATCGCTCATCCGGATGTTCCGGTCAACAACCAATCCTTCAATTTGCGTAAACTGGTGCGAATGCGTCGCATCATCGGTGTCGCGGCGATACACTTTGCCCGGGCAAATGATTTTCACTGGGCCGCGCCCGCGGTGCTTTTCCATCGTCCGCGCCTGCATCGGCGACGTATGGGTGCGAAGCAAAATCTCTTCCGTGATGTAAAACGAATCTTGCATATCGCGGGCCGGATGGCCTTTCGGCAAGTTGAGCGCCTCAAAGTTGTAATAGTCGGTCTCCACTTCCGGCCCTTCGGCGACCGTATAGCCCATGCCGATAAACAAGTCTTCAATTTCTTCAATGACACGCGTCAGCGGATGCGGGTTGCCAAGACTCACAGGCCGGCCCGGCAGCGTCACATCAATCGCCTCGGCAGCCAGCTTCCGCTCCACTTCCTCCTGTTCCAGTTTCGCTTGTTTCGCTTCCAGCGCCTGTTGGATTGCCTCTCTTACTTCATTGGCAAGCGCGCCGATTTTCGGGCGCTCTTCCGGCGGCAATGCCCCCATGCCGCGCAGCACTTCGGTGATCGGCCCTTTTTTGCCTAAATAGGCGACGCGCACGTCATTCAGTGCTTTGACGTCTTTCGCCTCATCGATTCGGCGAAGCGCTTCTTGCTTCAGCTCGTACAGCCGTTCTTTCACTTGAGTCCCTCCTCTATCCAAAATAAAAAACCCGCCCCCCCGGTAAGGGACGAGTTGTTGCTCGCGGTACCACCCTTGTTAACAGCACAAATGTGCTGTTCGCTTCATTGCGATAACGGCCGAAAGCCGGAACACCTTTACATCCCCTTTTGGGATGGTCCCGGTGCCAACTCGGGAGGTGAACTTCACTTGCGTCGGCCATAAAAACGCTCCCAGTCTCCGGCGTTTTCTCCCTGGATGGCGAGCAGCAAGCTACTTTTCTCCGTCATCGTTGTTGTCCGTATGGAAAATTGTCGCTATTCATTATACGCAAATGAGTAGGCAAAGGCAAGGTCAGGCCGAAATTTCTTTGCGCAGCTCATCGATTTCCGCTTCCTGTTCAATCGAGCGGATGGCAAGGCGCTCCATAATTTTTTCCTGCCGCACTTGCCCTTCCTTGAGCGCGGCGACATCTTTTTTGACCCCCAACATGTCCTTTTTCATGGCATCCATGTCCTTTTTCATGGCATCCATGTCTTTTTTCATGGCGTCCATGTCTTTTTTCATGGCGTCCACATCACTTTGAAGGCGATCGACTTTGTCTTCGAGTTGTTTCACGCTTCCTTGCAGCTTGACGATATCCATGCGCATTTGTTCGATGTAGGCCCCTTGAACATCAAGACGCTCGAGCACAGCGTTCAATAACGCCCGCAGTTCGCCATCCATCTGTCTCCGCTCCCTTGTCCTATTGATTTTCGATTCTATTTTACCGCACCGCCTGCAAGGAATAAAGCAAAATTCCGGCCGCGACGGCGACATTCAGCGACTCGGCTTGGCCGTAAATCGGGATGTAGATGGTTTCCGTCGTCATCTCGAGCCATTCGCGCCGGACGCCGCTTCCTTCATTGCCGACGAGCAAGGCGAAGGAAGACGAAGGCGGAACGGTGCGGTAATCGACGGCATTCTCCAAGGCCGTTCCGTACACCGGAATGCCCTGCTCCTTGAAACGCGCGATCCATTGCGCCAAATCGCCTTTGACAACCGGAAGATGAAACAGCGACCCTTGCGTCGCCCGCACGACTTTCGGATTGTACACATCGGCGCACCCTTCGCCAAGGATGACAGCATCGATCCCGGCGGCATCGGCGGTGCGAATCATCGTCCCGAGATTGCCCGGGTCTTGCACGGCGTCAATGAGCAAGGCGGTCTTCACGCCTTCAAGCTCGGCCGGCAGCTGTCGGCACACCGCGGCGATGCCTTGCGGCGTCTCCGTGCTGCTGATCGCCTTCATCACCGCTTCGGTCACGATCACAACCGGGACGCTGACGTCCCAGCCGGGCGGGATGGCTGTCCGCTCGTCCACCATCAGCTCAACAAGCGGCGCTCGGCTTTTTACAGCCTCTTCGACAAGATGAAACCCTTCAAGCAAAAACAATCCGGTCTCATCGCGCCCTTTTTTGGTCAGCAGCTTTTTCCATTGTTTGACGCGCGCATTTTTCGGCGATTCGATCCGCTTCACCGTTTCGTCCCCCAATGTTTGGCGATAAACTCGTCGCGCCCGGACGCGGCGCGGTCTTGCTTGTAATGCTCCGGATTTTTCTTATGGTAGTTTTGATGATACTCTTCCGCCGGGTAAAACGTCGTCGCCGGCAAAATTTTCGTTACAATCGGCTTCGAGAAGCGCCCGCTTTCCTCGAGCGCCCGCTTTGACTGCTCGGCGAGCTGGCGCTGTTTTTCGTTATGGTAAAAAATCGCCGTCCGGTATTGCGGCCCGCGGTCGTGAAACTGGCCGCCGTCATCGGTCGGGTCGATTTGACACCAATACAGCTCCAACAGCCGCTCATACGGAAAGACGTCCGGGTCAAACGTGATTTGCACCGCTTCGTAATGGCCGGTCGTGCCGGTTTTCACTTGCTCGTATGTTGGGTTTTCGACATGCCCGCCCGTATAGCCGGAGACGATGCCGTAAATGCCGTCAAGCTCCTCAAACGGCGTCACCATGCACCAAAAGCAGCCGCCGGCGAATGTCGCTTTTTCCATTGTGTCGTCACCTCATGCGTCAAGTTTCTTCATTTGATTATAACAAAATGTGCGCCGTTGTCATCTTTCACGACCAAAGCCAAGTTCCTTCACAAAGCCAGGCTCGTTCCGTTCCGCACGCCGGCCGCTCATGTCGCTGAGTCAAGCCGTTGTTTCATTTCGTCAAGCAAGCGGTCAAACAGCGGGATATAGTGTGTACGGATGCGTTCGTAAATGTCCATCGCCGTTTCTTCGTCATACGTATGGGACGTCCGGTTGCGGTCTTCCAGCATGCGAAGCCATGTCTCTCCGTCTTGAATCAACCCTTCCCGAAACGCCTCGCGAATCGTTTTCCTCGGACTCGTCACTTCAGCGTATCCCTGATGCTCCAAATAAAGTTTCATCCATTTCCATGCTAGTTCGTACGTGAATTCAAAGCGTTGAATGGTCGCATCAACAACAAGGTCATCCGTTTGAGCGTCTCTTGCGGCACTTTGCCGGAGTTTGGAGAGCGCCCGTTCGAAATCGTAAAATCGATCCATCAGCCGGCTCATGGTGACCATCACCTTCCCGTGCTCGTTCGTTTGAAAAATCGTCTTTCCTTCTTGGTCAATATTCATTTTTAGCTGTTCGTTGTGAATTTGATTGTAATCAACAACATCGATCGGATAAATGATCGGAAGTTCATCCAAGTCCGATTGCAGGAGGTACAGCGGGCCTCCCGGTTTTCGAAATTGGATCGCCAAATCGATATCCGATCCTTCCTTGTAATCGCCTCGTGCTCTTGAGCCGAACAAAATGACTTTTTCAATGACATCAGCATAACGGGAAAATAGATGGAGCAGTTGGCGAAATACCGTTCGTTCCAATCCATAGAGCGGTTTCTCGTCCATCGTCGCCATCACTCATTTCGGTCTAGTTTTTCCTCTATTATACCATATACGAGAGCCGCTCCATGTATAAATCCGCCGCCATTGGCAAACGATAACGGTGTACAATACGGCCAATGAGGTGAGACAAATGGATTTGAACTTGCGGAAAGCCATTATGCACAACGTCGCCAACAACTCGAAAGAACAGCTCGAGAATACAATCGAGGACGCGATCCAGCGTGGCGAGGAAAAATATTTGCCCGGCCTCGGCGTCCTCTTTGAAGCCATTTGGACGCACGCCAATGAACAGCAAAAAGACATGATGCTCACCACGCTCGAGCAGGCGGTTAAACAATGACGAACACCGGCCGAATCGGCCGGTGTTTTTATTCGTCAAACGTCAGTTGTTTCACTTTGTCGGCGTCAAGCCGTTTGATTACTTCGACAAGCAGCTTGACCGTGTTTTCATAATCGTCGCGATGCAAAATGGCGGCGTGCGAGTGGATGTAGCGCGTCGGAATGGCGATCGTGAGCGACGGAACGCCGATACCGGTTAAGTGAATTGCTCCCGCATCCGTACCGCCGCCCGGCATGGCATCAAAATGGTACGGAATGTTCATCTCTTCCGCCACTTCGATGACGAATTCGCGCAAGCCGCGGTGCGACACCATCGTCGCGTCGTACAGGACGATGTGCGGGCCGGCGCCGAGTTTGCCCATCGCTTCTTTTTCCGACACGCCCGGTGTATCGCCGGCAATGCCGACATCAACAGCAAACGCGATATCCGGCTGAATGAACTGGGCCGCTGTGCGCGCACCGCGCAAGCCGACTTCCTCTTGCACCGTGCCGACGCCGTATACGGTGTTCGGGTGGTCGACGCCTTTTAACTGCTTGAGCACATCGATGGCGACCGCACAGCCGATCCGGTTGTCCCATGCTTTCGCGAGCAGCATTTTTTCATTGTTCAATACCGTAAATTCAAAATACGGCACGATCATATCGCCCGGGCGGACGCCCCACTCCATCGCTTCCTCGCGGCTTGTCGCGCCGATGTCGATGAACATGTCTTTGATGTCGACCGGTTTTTTGCGCGCCTCCGGCGGCAAAATGTGCGGCGGCTTTGAGCCGATGACGCCGGTGATGTCGCCTTTTTTCGTCACGATCGTCACGCGCTGGGCGAGCATTACTTGGCTCCACCATCCGCCAAGCGTTTGGAAGCGGATGAATCCTTTGTCGTCGATTTGCGTCACCATAAAGCCGACTTCATCCAAATGGCCGGCGATCATCACTTTCGGCCCGCCTGATTTCCCTTCTTTTTTGGCGATCAAGCTGCCGAGGCCATCCGTTGTCACTTCATCCGCATACGGAGCTATGTATGTCTTCATCACATCGCGCGCTTCCCGCTCATTGCCGGGGACGCCTTTCGCATCGGTCAACGCTTTCAGCATTGTCAACGTTTCATCGAGCTTCACCATCTTGGCACCCCTTTCCGGTTTTGTCCACTTTTTTATTATACTTGAAAAGGCTGACGATTGGCAAAATGAATCATTCGCCACCCGAAAAAAGATCAGTAGCGCTCGTTTTGCCGCTTGTGGTTCACTTCATTTTTCCGCCGATACGCCGCCTCGATGTCGTCGGAAGAAAAACCGAGCGCCACGCCAAGCCGCCAATACTCCGCAAACAGCGCATCATATTCCCCTCGCGCTCTCGTCTCCCCGAACCGCTCGGCGGCGCGAAAGACGGCCAAAAACTGCTCAACAAGCGGCCGCTCGACAGCCGGAAGCTCCCGGCTTTCATAAAACAGCCCGCAATCCAGCCCGAGCGACAGCAAAAAATGCAAACCGTCGACATATTCCTCCAGCACCCGTTCCGCCGGCGCCGACGGTTTCACGCTCCAAAATTTAAAACAGCGCGTCTCATTGGCCAGCTCCCCAAGTTCGACGAGAAACGCAAGCATTTTCCGATTGAACAAGTCCTCATGCATAAGGCCGTGCTCTGTTTCAATCCGCTCATCCAACATGCGCTGCATATCGTAAAGCAAAGGCCAATTCATTCTCTCCTCCCCTTTCTACCTCATCCATCGCCAATAGAGAAACAGCTCCACCGCTGCCAACAGCGGCAAGCCATAGCCAAAAGCCCGATGGCGCGTTTTATGGCGAAACGTGTACATTCCAGCTGCCGCACCGATGGCCCCGCCCGCAAACGCCAGCAGCCAAAGCGTCCGCTCGGCGATGCGAAAGCGGCGGCGTTTCGCTTTTTGTTTGTCGAGCCCCATCATAAAAAAGGCAAGAAGATTGATCGCTATTCCGTATTGTACCATATCCATCCCTTTCCTTGACAGAAAAACAGCAGCGCTGATCGGCTTTCAAGCCCCCCATTTCGTTGCCGAAGAAAAACGGCCACCCTTTGTCAGGATGGCCGTCATGGTTACTTATTCAAGTTCGCTTTCGCCAAATCGGCGAGTTGGGCAAACGCCGCTTGGTCGTTGACCGCCAAGTCGGCGAGCATTTTCCGGTTGACTTCGACGCCGGCCAATTTCAAGCCGTGCATCAAACGGCTGTACGACAGGCCGTTTTGGCGGGCCGCCGCATTGATGCGGGCGATCCACAGTTTGCGGAAATCACGCTTCCGTTGACGGCGGTCGCGATACGCATACATGAGCGATTTCATCACTTGCTGGTTCGCAACTCTATATAACGCGTGTTTCGCGCCGAAATAGCCTTTTGCGAGTTTTAACACTTTTTTGCGACGTCTGCGCGTCACTGGTCCACCTTTTACGCGTGGCATAATCGTTCCCTCCTATAGTCGGTCGTTATTTCAAGTTGTCGAGCATTTGGCGAATGCGTTTGAAATCGCCAGGCGAAACGAGCGTCGCTTTGCGCAACTGGCGTTTTTGTTTTTTCGTTTTATTGGCAAACAAGTGGCTCGTATACGCATGGCCGCGTTTCAATTTGCCGCTCGCCGTCTTTTTGAACCGTTTCGCCGAGCCGCGGTGAGTTTTCATTTTTGGCATCACAGTTTCCTCCTTACTTGTTGTCGTTTTTCGGTGCGAGCACGAGAAACATGTTGCGCCCGTCCATTTTCGGCGCCGTTTCGACGACCGCGATGTCGGCGCACGCTTCCGAGAAGCGGTCAAGGACGCGCTGTCCGATTTCTTTATGGGTGATCGCCCGTCCTTTGAAGCGGATCGTCGCTTTCACTTTATCGCCTTTTTCCAAAAACTTGCGCGCGTTGCGCAGTTTCGTGTTGAAGTCATGCTCCTCGATCGTTGGGCTGAGGCGCACTTCTTTCACATTGATGACCTTTTGCTTTTTGCGCGCTTCTTTTTCTTTCTTCTGCTGCTCGAAGCGGAATTTCCCGTAATCCATGATGCGGCAAACAGGCGGTTTGGCGTTCGGCGCCACAAGCACGAGGTCCAAGTTGCGTCTCGCCGCAATTTCGAGCGCTTCCTGCTTCGACTTGATGCCAAGTTGGTCGCCGTTTTGATCGATCAAGCGCACTTCCCGGGCACGAATTTGCTCGTTGATAATGAAATCTTTGCTAATAATGAGCCACCTCCAAGGTTTTTTCCAACTGGCTTGTTTGCCGGCAGAGCCCGCTCTCAACGAAAAAGCGCGGATGCACAAAGCACCCGCGCACGACGTTCGGACAAAAAGTTGGCGAACCGTAACAACCTGCCAACAGCCTTCTTAGCGTCGGTCAGGTGAGAAGCGGGCGCTTCTGCTTTCGTTACAAACAAGCAATCATTCCACTTTATACACTATACCACCTTGGCGATGACATGTCAAGGAGCGGCTCTTGATAAACACAACGTCCTTTATTATAATGGATTCTCACTTCGTTAGCAAGAGAAAATTTTCAGTTGACCGCAACAATGCGCTCCAGCCTCCGCCTGCGCGCGAAAAAAAAGCGGTCCGAAACGCGTCAGACCGCCATAGGTCGTTCCTTATTTCGCCCGTTTTTCCCGCACGTCTTCCGCTAACAAGGCGGCAAATTCATCAAGCCCCATCGTCCGGCTCTCTTTTTCGCCGTAGCGTCGGACGTTGACCGCTCGCTCGGCCGCCTCTTTGTCGCCGACAACGAGCATGTACGGGATTTTTTGCATTTGCGCTTCGCGGATTTTGTAGCCGATTTTTTCGTCGCGCTCGTCGACTTCAACGCGGAAGCCGCGTTCTTTCAGCGTCCGCTGCACGTCATAGGCGTAATCGAGGTGCGCCTCCGGCGACACCGGGATCACCTTGACTTGAACCGGGGCGAGCCATGTCGGGAACGCGCCTTTGTATTCTTCGATCAAGAACGCGACAAACCGCTCCATCGTTGAGACGACGCCGCGGTGGATGACAACCGGGCGGTGCGGCTTCCCGTCTTCGCCGATGTACGTAAGGTCAAAACGTTCCGGCAAGAGGAAGTCGAGCTGCACCGTTGAGAGCGTTTCGTCTTTGCCGAGCGCCGTGCGCACTTGCACATCGAGCTTCGGCCCGTAAAACGCCGCTTCCCCTTCAGCCTCATAGTAGTCGAGACCGAGCTCGTCCATCGCTTCGCGCAGCATTCGTTGCGCTTTTTCCCACATTTCATCGTCGTCGTAATATTTTTCTTTGTCATGCGGATCGCGGTATGACAAGCGGAACGAGTACTCGTCAAGCCCGAAATCTTTGTATACTTCTAAAATCAAGTTGACGACACGTTTAAACTCGTCTTTGATTTGGTCAGGGCGCACGAAAATATGGGCGTCATTAAGCGTCATGCCGCGGACGCGCTGCAAGCCGGTAAGCGCTCCGGACATTTCGTAGCGGTGCATCGTGCCAAGTTCGGCGATGCGAATCGGCAGCTCACGGTAGCTGTGCAGCTTGCTTTTGTAAATCATCATATGGTGCGGGCAGTTCATCGGACGCAGCACAAGCTGTTCATTGTCCATTTCCATCGGCGGGAACATGTTTTCTTTGTAATGGTCCCAGTGTCCTGACGTTTTGTACAGCTCGACGCTGCCGAGCACCGGCGTATACACATGGTCATAGCCAAGCTCGATTTCTTTGTCGACGATATACCGTTCAATGATCCGGCGGATCGTCGCCCCCTTCGGCAGCCAAAGCGGCAAGCCTTGCCCGACTTTTTGCGACGTCGCAAACAGCTCAAGCTCTTTTCCTAATTTGCGGTGGTCGCGCTCCTTTGCCTCTTCGAGAAGATGCAGATAGCGCTCCAAATCTTCCTTCTTGAAAAACGCTGTCCCGTAAATGCGCTGCAGCATTTTGTTGTTGCTGTCACCGCGCCAGTAGGCCCCCGAGATGCTGAGCAGCTTGAATTCTTTGATCTTGCCGGTCGACGGCACGTGCACGCCGCGGCAAAGGTCGAAAAACTCGCCTTGCTCGTAAATGGAAATCGTCTCGCCTTCCGGAATATCAGCGATCAACTCGAGCTTCAACTCATCGCCGATTTCTTCATACAGCCGGATAGCTTCTTCACGGCTCACTTCTTTGCGGACGATATCCAAGTTTTCTTTGACAATGTTGCGCATTTCCGCCTCAATTTTCGGCAAATCGTCCGGCGTCAGCTTATGCTCCATATCGATATCATAGTAGAAGCCGTTTTCAATAACGGGTCCGACGCCGAGCTTGACGTTGCGATACAGCCGTTTGATCGCCTGCGCCATTAAATGGGCGGCGCTATGGCGCAAAATATCAAGCGCCTCTGGCATATCTTGGGTGATAATCACCAGCTCGCCGTCCTCATGAAGCGGCGTGCGCAAATCGACGAACCGGCCGTTCAGTTTCCCGGCGATCGCTTTTTTCTTCAGCCCCGGACTGATCGACGCGGCGATGTCTTCGGTCGATGTCCCGCTCGCAAACTCCTTTTGCGCCCCGTCCGGGAACGTGATGCGAATCATGTCTGGCATCGGCAATCACTCCTTTGTCATAATTAAAAAAGAAAAA
The DNA here is from genome assembly GCF_013096875.1 of Geobacillus sp. DSP4a. Taxonomy (NCBI): domain Bacteria; kingdom Bacillati; phylum Bacillota; class Bacilli; order Caryophanales; family Anoxybacillaceae; genus Geobacillus; species Geobacillus sp. DSP4a. Next base: position 12,404 of record NZ_SDLD01000025.1, read on the forward strand.
AACTCCTCCCTCAAAAGGGACGAGTTTTCGTCGTGGTTCCACCCTTCTTCCCATGGCAACACAACGCCATGGCTCAACAACAATAACGGCTAGCCACCGGCGGCAACTACTGGGCGCTCCGTTCGCTGCCGCAGCTCTGAGGGGGTAAGCGCATTTTTCGTGTTAGGAAGGTTCCAGCCGCCGCCTTCCCTCTCTGGAAACCGTAAAAATGCACCCATATCCTCGTCATCGCTTGTCTATGCGGTTATTCATGTACGATATTATAGCGGAACCGAAAAGAAAAATCAAGATTCTTCCCCATTTCCGGCGCTGGCGACAAACAAGCGGGAAAAATCAGCGCGGCGGCGGAGGCGAAGCCGCTCTTGAAACACGTTTTGCAGCGTCTGCACCATGCCGTCATCCGGGTGGTCGGTATACAGCTCAATTTCCGCCGGAGCAAGCGAGACAAGCGGCGCGAGCACCGAAGAATCGATATACATCGGCTGGCTGACGACGAGATGGCGGTCGATCAGCTGTTTCACTTCCGCCGCCGACAGCTCGCGGCGGTGGCGGTCGTAAAACACGAAGTGCGGCGGGTCGTGCACCAAATACAGGCGCGGCCATTGCGGCGTCCGGCCAACCAGGCATTCGCGCAGCATTTGCACGAAAGTTTGATACTCTTGCTCCAATTTGTACTCGTCAATCGCGAGCCCGACATAATGTTCAAGCCGCTCGATGTACGGCTTCAGCCGAAAGGTGACAAACGACGAAAACGAGAAGGACAGCCCGTCGCGCAAAAACGAAGCGCACGCCTCGCGCAGCAGCGCCATGCGCGAAGCAGCAAACTCCGTCCCTTTCTGATAATCGCGCCGTTCACCGTCCAAAAACGAATGGGCGAGCGCCAAAATTTGCTGCTGTTCCTCGCGGTCGCGAAAATAAAAGACACCGGAAATGATCGACAACAACAGCCGGTCTTCGAGGACAGACTGCACAAATGCAGTCATGGCTGGTATGATATACGTCTCGAGCACGTGCTTCTCGTCGCCGTATATGTAAACCGCCACGATCTTGTTTCCGTCGTAAGCGGCGTGAAACAGCGGACAGGCATCCCGTTTCCGTTCATTCAGCAGCCAAAACAGTTTCTCCGCCTCGCTTGCCTTGTCAAAATGGATTTCGATCACCCGCTGTCCCCCCTTCTCCGAGATCAACGCTTGGTTTATATATATGGGGACAATCAGCTGTTTAGACTAAAAAAGCGCAAAACGTCCAACGTTTCCCGCCTACAGGGATGCGCCGCTCGGCGGCTGCGGCGGACGGAGCGCACAGACATTCGCAACGGGTTCATTCGCCAAGATGCCCCGCTCCTTGGCGGCTGGCGGAGAATGCATCCTTTCCGCCCCAGCGCAGAAAAACGGCGCCCCCTTGCGTCAGGGGACGCCTTAAGCGCGCCGTTTGACCGCTTATCCATCATTCGCGGCGGTTTGGCCCGGTAATTTCAACCGGGTGCGCGAGTGAGCGGATCCGCTCCATAATGCGGGCGGCTTTCACTTTTTCTTCCTCGCCGCGCTGCGAATACGTCAAATGGTGGGCGAGCTGCTTCATATCAAAGTTGGAGGTGAAAAAGGTCGGCAAATTTTCAAACATCCGGTATTGCAAAATTGGGCCGAGCACATCGTCGCGCACCCAGCTCGACATCGCCTCCGCTCCAAGGTCATCGAGCATGAGCACCGGCACTTTTTTCACATAATCGAGCTTTTCGTTCATCGTCTGATCTTGCAATGAATGCTTCAGCTCGCGAAACAGCTCCGGCACATAGACGATGAGCGACGGAATGTTCCGTTTCGCCAGTTCATTGGCGATCGCCCCGAGCAAATACGTTTTGCCGACGCCGAACGACCCGTACAAGTACAATCCTTTCATTTTTTTCCCCGGCTCGTACTCCGTCACGAACTTCTCTGCAAACTGGATGGCTTTAATGCGCCCATCGTCGCTAAGATCCACATCCGACAGCGAAGCTTGCAAAATTTCCCGCGGCACGAACATGCTTTGAATGAGCGCTTCCTGCCTTCTCCGTTCATCATCTTGCACTTTTTTCGGGCAGCGGTCGTATTCAACGTCAATTCGCCCGCCGGCGACCACCAAGTTCGGATGATACCCCGGCAGCATATTTGGGCATTGCTCGAGCCCTGGGCACTGGCGGCAATGGCCATGTTGCTCGATAAATTCGTACAGCTTCATTAAACTTCGGTCCACCGCATCGCGCGACAGCTGCTGCTCGTGCGCCTGCAAAAACGGCTGCACGTCCGGATGCGTCAAAATATAGCGCCGCATTTGTTCATAGCGCCGCCGGAACCCTTCGTTTCCGAACAGCCGCTGCAACAGTTGATTTACTCGTTCCATCGCCTTTACACCTACGATCCATCACGGTATTTTTTCAGCCGTTCCTCGAGCTCTTTGCGCGCCTGTTCCACATCAAAGTCGTCATCATCCGGCTGGCTGTAATCCATGTTCAGCCAGTCGGGGACGATTTCGGTGCGCACGACTTTGCGCACTGTCCGCGTCCCTTTTTCTTTTTCATTCGCCCAGTTTTGGTACGTCTTTGCTTCCTCTTTAGCCAGCTCCATCGCCTCTTTGACGGTGCGCACCTTTTTGCGCGCCCAATGGCTGGCGATTTTCTCGACATATTTTTTCGATAGTTTCATATTCGTCCGCAGCATGACGTAATAAATCAGCACATTGACGACGCCCGGAAGAAGCTGCTGTTGAAACATAATATCTTCGATCAATTGCAAATCGGCGAGCGACGGCTCCGCTCCCCCGGAAATTTCCTTCAGAAGCTGGCGCGGGGAGATCGTCTCGAGCTGCTTCATCAACGCCTCCTCTTTTGTGCGCGGCTCGATGTATTCCATCGTCCGGTAAGCGAGCGGCTGCACCCGTTCGACAAGGCGCGGGGCGGCGCCGCCGTGCTCGATCTCATACCACTCCCGGGCCGCCCGGCGCAGGGCGTCAATGTCAATCTCGTATGCCGGATCGATGACGCCGAGGACAATTTTTTGCATTTCCAGCGGCGGGATGCCGTACAAAAATGCCAACTTTTTGATCGCTTCTTTCACTTTCGCGGTTACGGCCCGGCGCGGCACCATCTGTTTCGACAAGCCGGCAAAAAACAGCTCAAAATCAAACACGCCGTCATCGAGCGCATACGACGCCTCGTCCCGCCCCATGTGCACTTTTCCATCCGGCGGCTCGAGCTCGCGCCCGGCCTCTTCATTGAATCCCGCGACGATTTGTTCAGCATGAACGGACGAAAATACGTCCGAAAACGCGCGCGTCACCCGGGTGAACTTTGTCTCATCCACAACCGGGCAGGCAAAACAGTCATTCAGCTGGGCAAACATATGACGGCCGACTTGCCGGTACAAAAAGACGCCGAGCATTTCGTCGCGGAAAAATTGATCCGGCGCCAGCGGCGGGCGCAGCTCATACACAAACTGCTTCGGCTCTTCCGCCTCGGGGGCGTGGACGTACGTATTCAGCAGCCCGATGCCTTCGAGCTTCAGCCGCTCGCTGTAAATGTCCGGCAGACCGCACTGCATGAGCGCCATAAGCCGATGGTGGGTCGCTTCCCGGCCGCCAAGCAGCTCGAGCTCCCCCCAAAGCGTCATATATAAGGCGAGCGCACGATGGCCGATCAGCGGCTGATACAGCATAGTCAACACTTTTCGGTCCGCATCGTGCAGCGCAGTGCGGCTTTGCACCATATACCGATCAACGGCCAACAACTCTTTCCAATGGTGTGGCATCGCTCCGACCTTCCATTCTGCCATATTCGTTTCCATCCACCTCTCGCCTTCCCGGCCGAAAAATAAGCTGAAAAAAGGGCCTGCCGCATTCCCGCCCGAGCCCTTTTACCGTTGTCCTTTTTTAATCAGCTCTTTTAGCTCTTCGATAAATACGTTGATATCTTTAAACTGCCGATAGACGGAAGCGAAGCGGACATAGGCCACCTCATCGATGCGCGACAGCCGCTCCATGACCATTTCGCCGATCGTTTCGCTTTTTACTTCCGATACGCCTTGGCTGCGCAGCTCGCGCTCGATTTCCTGCGTCACTTTTTCCAATTGCTCAAGCGCCACCGGCCGTTTTTCACACGCTTTGATCAAACCGCGCAAAATTTTTTCCCGGCTGAACTCCTCGCGCGTCCCTTCTTTTTTGACGACAATCAGCGGCGGTTCCTCGACCCGCTCAAACGTCGTAAATCGATAGTGGCATTGTTCGCACTCGCGCCGGCGGCGAATCGAGCGGCCTTCTTCGGCCGGGCGCGAGTCAAGCACGCGCGTGCCTTGGTGATGGCATGACGGACATCGCATAACATCCACTCCGTTCCTCTTCTTATCTTCTATCATACCGGAATGGCAGAGGGCAGACAAGCCATAGTCAGCTATTGAGGCCAGAACCAATATACGGCAGGCGGCCGTCAAGCTTCCGGTATAACTCAAGGATGACCGCCCGGCTGCGGCCAAAATCAAACGGCAAGAACTTTGTCTCGGTCGTCACCGAAAAGTCCACCGCCGTTTCAAACGGGCGGACGGAAATGACGGTGGCGACGATAAACAGCTTGGGGCCACGCCGCGTTTGGGCGCAAAGCTCGCCGCGCTCTTCGGAAACGGAAAGCAGCTCGGCGTCAGGCAGCGAAGCGAGCAGCTCTTTCACCGCGTCGATGACAGCGCGGTGGGCCGCTTTGTAGTAATGGCTCCGGAGCTCGGCGTCCTCATGGTTTTCCCGCGTTTCGCAATGGTTCGTCAACGCATACTTCAACTTTTTCCACATGCTCATAGCCACGTCTCCCTAATCGTTCTTTTTTTTCACCATCATACCATGATTTTGGCCGCCATGGCACCGCCGAAAGCGTAAAAAAAGGAGCGTCCTGTTTACGCTCCTTTTGCTTCCGTTGTTATGGAATTACAGCGCGTGCGCCTTTTTCACTTCAATCGGGCGCATGCCGCGCGGCAGCTCAATCGTTTCCCGCGTTTGCGCGCCAAGCTTTTCGGCGATGTAATCCGCGGCGATGGTCGGGTCTAAATGGCCGCATGTATACACATCAATGCTGGCATAGCCGTGTTCCGGAAACGTATGAATCGTTAAATGGGATTCGGAAATAATGACGACCCCGCTTACGCCTTGCGGAGCGAATTTATGGAACGCGACTTCGCGAATTTCCGCTCCCGACTTTAATGCGGCGTCTACAAACGTTTTTTCAATAAAGTCCATATCGTTCAGTTTGTCAAAGTCGCATCCCCAAAGTTCCGAGATAACGTGACGACCCATCGTATCCATGCGAAAGTCCCCCTTTTAACCAATTTTCTCAAATAAAAAACAGATTTGTAGGTTGCAAAATGGCATGTATAACTACCACGGGGGAAAGTTAGTCCTAAGAGGTCCTAACCCTTTAAGTAGTCACATTACCTTTGCCGTTAAGAAGTTCACGAAACATAGTATACTTTGTTTAGGGGGTTTTTGCAACAGGCTTTTTTAATTTTTCGCATGCCAAAAGGAAAAAGCGCCCACACCGCCACACGGGCGGATCGGACGCTTTTCGCATCTTTTCACGATTGCGAGATTGGAAGAAAAACTGCTTAAGCGCTCACATGAAGACGCTCATTCATTTTGGCGGCGACAAGGCTGGTCAAGTCGACGACGCGGCACGAATAGCCCCACTCGTTGTCGTACCAGGCGAGCACTTTCACTTTCCGGCCGTCAATCACCATTGTCGACAAACCGTCAATGATCGCCGAATGCGGGTTCGTGTTGAAATCGATCGACACAAGCGGCTCCATCGTGAAATCCAAAATGCCTTTCAGCGGACCATTGGCTGCGCGGAGAAGAGCTTCGTTCACTTCCTCGACCGTCACATCCCGCTTGACGTCAACGACCAAATCGACAAGCGACACGTTCGGCGTCGGAACGCGCAACGCCATGCCATGAAGCTTTCCTTTTAAATGCGGCAACACCAGCCCGAGCGCCTTCGCGGCTCCCGTCGTCGTCGGGATGATCGACTGGGCGCATGAACGGGCGCGGCGCAAATCTTTATGCGGATTGTCGATGTTTTTTTGATCGTTCGTATAAGCATGAACAGTTGTCATCAGGCCGTTTTCAATTCCGAACGCTTCATCAAGCACTTTCACGACCGGGGCGAGGCAGTTCGTCGTGCACGAAGCGTTGGAAATGATAAAATGACGGTCAATATCCAACATCTGTTCATTGACGCCGACGACAATCGTCACATCCTCATTTTTGCCCGGAGCGGTTAAAATGACGCGTTTCGCCCCAGCATCCAAGTGAAGGCTTGCCTTTTCGCGGGCGTTAAATTTGCCGGTCGCTTCAATCACAATATCAATATCAAGCTCTTTCCACGGCAATTGTTGCGGATCGCGCAAGTTCAGCAATTTCACCTTTTTGCCGTTGACAAGCAATCCGTCTTCCAAAGCGGCGACATCGCCGTCGAATTTGCCGTGGTTGGAGTCGTATTTCACCAAATGGGCTAACGTTTCCGGCGGATAGCTGGCATTCACCGCCACAATTTCAAGGTCGGGAGAATTGATGGCTCTCCGGAATACCATCCGTCCAATTCGTCCGAATCCGTTAATCGCCACTTTCGCCTTCATTCACCTTGTTCTCCTCTCATATATGTTATACTATTTATTTTCATCCACATAAATAGTATATCATATTTTTATGAAATGTGGAGAACAAAATCAATAAAACGCAGCAAAAAAGACGCCTATTTTCCCAAGGCGTCCCATTGATGCAAAATGGCCAGCAACTGCCGGCGTGTCTCTTCGATCGTCCCGTTGTTGTCAATCACCGCATCGGCCCGTTTCACTTTTTCCGCCATCGGCCACTGGGAGCGGATGCGGGCGAGCGCTTCCTCTTCGGTGAAACCGTTGCGCGCCATGAGCCGGCGGAGCTGAACGTCATCGTCGACGTACACGACAAGCACTTTATCCACCCAATGAGTCAGCCCGCTTTCAAATAACAGCGGAATATCTAGGACGACGGTCTTCGCTCCGGAGCGGATGTGCGCTTCTTTTTCAGCCAGCATTTTTTTCCGCACCGCTGGGTGAACGATGGCGTTGAGCACTTTCCGCTGTTGTTCGTCGTTAAAGACGATCGCCCCGAGTTTGGCTCGGTCGATTTCGCCGTCCGCCCGCAAAATGCCCGGACCGAATGCAGTGACGATTTGCCGGTACGCCTCCTCCCCCGGGCGGACGACGGCGCGCGCCGCCTCATCCGCATCGATGACCGGAAGGCCGAGCTCGCGCATCATCGCGCTGACCGTGCTTTTGCCGCTCGCAATTCCACCGGTTAATCCGATCGTGAATGCCATTCGGCACCCCTCCTTTTTTGTCTGCTGCCTAGCGTTGGCAACGCGGGCAATAATGCGTGCCGCGGCCGGCGACAACCATTTTCTCAATCGGGGTGCCGCACCGTTTGCACGGCTCCCCTTTGCGGCCGTATACGAACAGGTGATGCTGGAACATTCCGGCTTCTCCTTGCGTATTCACATACGTGCGCACCGTGCTTCCCCCTTTCATGACCGCCTCGCCGATCGTCGCCACCATTTCTTCGTGCAACCGTGCAAGTTCTTCATCCGTCAGCGAAGCAGCCGGCCGTCCAGGGAGAATGCCGGCGCGAAACAGCGCTTCGTCGACATAAATGTTGCCAAACCCGGCCACGACCGTTTGATCAAGCAACAACGTTTTCACCGTCCGCTTTGTTTTCGCCGCTTTTGCGGCCAACACCGCCGGAGAAAACGCTGGGGACAGCGGTTCCGGCCCTAATTGAGCGAGCGGCGGCCGGCAGTCTGCTTCCTCTTTCGCGTACACGTGCATGGTTCCGAATTTGCGTACATCGCGATAACGAAGCTCACTGCCGTCTGTAAAACGAAACACAATGTGCGTATGCGGTTCAAGCGGCTCATCGGACTGGGCGACCGCGTAGCGCCCCTCCATGCGCAAATGGGAGATGAGTATATCCCGGTCAAGCAAAAATTTCAAAAATTTCCCGCGCCGATCGATGCCGCACACCGTCTGCCCGGCCAGCCTGGCAGCAAACGCCGCCGGGTCTTGCGGATGACGAATGATATTCGGCCAAAACACCCGCACCTCTTCAATCGTTTTGCCAGCGACAAGCGGCAACAGCGTGCGGCGGATCGTTTCCACTTCCGGCAGTTCCGGCATGGCGCCTCCCTCCTTTTCCTGTTCGTGCACCTGTTTTAAAGCAACAGCTCATTGCGCGGCCCCGTGAAAAACCGAGCAGCTGGCGGGCAGACCGCTTTTATTTGGCGTCGTACCACGTCGGACCGTAATGGTAATCGACTTTCAGCGGCACGCGGAGTGCGACGGCTTGCTCCATCACCTCTGGAACGAGGCGGCACAGCCGCTCGATTTCCTCTTTCGGCGCCTCCAAAATGAGTTCGTCATGCACTTGCAGCAACAGGCGCGCCTGCAGCCGTTCTTCGCGCAGCCTCACGCTTAGATCGATCATCGCTTTTTTAATAATATCAGCGGCACTCCCTTGGATCGGTGTGTTCATCGCCGTCCGCTCGGCGAAGCTGCGGACGTTGAAGTTGCGGCTTGTAATATCGGGCAAATAGCGGCGCCGATGCAGCAGCGTCGTCACATACCCTTTTTGTTTCGCTTCTTGCACAATGTTGTCCATATATTGCTTTACACCTGGAAAACTGGCAAAATATCGCTCAATAAATTCAGCCGCTTCTTTGCGCGTAATGTTCAAGTTTTGCGCCAGACCGTAATCACTAATGCCGTACACGATGCCAAAATTGACGGCCTTCGCTTGGCGGCGCATGTTGGCTGTCACGTCTTCTTCGCTCACATGGAAAATGTCCATGGCTGTTTTCGTATGGATGTCCAACCCGCGCCGGAACGCTTCAATCAAATTGTCATCTTCCGCGATATGGGCGAGGACGCGCAGCTCGATTTGCGAATAGTCGGCCGCAAAGATGAGCCAGTCCGGCTCCGACGGCACGAACGCCTGGCGGATTTTCCGCCCTTCCTCAAGCCGAATCGGAATGTTTTGCAAATTCGGTTCGACGGAGCTGAGGCGCCCGGTTTGCGTCAACGCCTGATTGAACATCGTGTGCACTTTGCCCGTCACGGGGTGCACCACTTTCAGCAGCCCTTCAATATACGTTGACTGCAGCTTGCCGAGTTGGCGGTAATGCAAAATATGTTCGACGATTTCATGGTGCGGTGCAAGCTTCTCAAGCACATCGGCTGAAGTCGAATAGTCGGTTTTTGTCTTTTTCAACACCGGGAGCTGCAGCTTGTCAAATAAAACCGTCCCGAGCTGTTTCGGCGAGTTAATGTTGAACTCTTGGCCGGCGAGTTCGTAAATGCGCCGCTCGACCGCCTGCAGCTGCTCGGTGAGCTCCGCCCCCATCTGTTCAAGCCGCTTCGTGTCCACTTTCACTCCAGTAAATTCCATATTGGCCAAAATGCCAGCCAGCGGCTGTTCGAGCTCGGTCAGCAGCCGATCTTGTTCGTTGCGGCGCAGTTCGTCCATCAACGGCTCTTCAAGCGCCCAAATGGCCGCCGCCTTGCGGGCGAGATGCTCGGCAAGCGTCGGTTCATCAGGAACCGTCCGCTTCGCTCCTTTTCCATAGACCGCCTCATCCGATCGCACCGCCTCGTACTGATGCATTTTCGCCACCGCGGCAACGTCGCCCGCCGCCTGCGCCGGATCGAGCAAGTAAGCGGCCAGCAACAGATCGAACACGACGCCGCGCAGTTCGATTCCTTTCCATTTTAACGCGACGGCCGCCCGCTTTGAATCAAACATCGTTTTTTTCTTCGTCTCATCGCCAAGCCAAGCGAGAAATTTCGGATCGGCGAGCGCCGTCTCCGGGCGCAGGAAAAACCGCCCGCGTTCGTTGGCCAAGGCGATCCCGACAATCGGGGCATGGTGATAGTTGTCGCCCACCACCTCCACGACGAGGGCCGCTTTGTCGGCGAGCATTTCGTCCGTGACGCTGTCGGCGATCGCAAAATCCATCCCGGCGAGCGGCTTTTCGCCTTCATCCGTTTGGACGGCCATCTTGTCGAGAAACGACTGGAATCCGAGCTCCTGAAACAAGGCGACCACTTTTTCCCGGTCTTCTCCTTTGTAGACAATGTCATCGAGCGTCAGCTCAACCGGGGCGTCGCGGCAAATAGCGGCCAGCTGTTTGCTTAAAAGCGCCAAATCCCGGTATTGGCGCAAATTTTCTTTCAGCTTCTCCCCTTTGATCTCATCGATCGATGCCAGTACGTTTTCGACCGTGCCGAATTGCTTGAGCAGCTTGACGGCTGTTTTTTCCCCGATGCCGGGCACGCCAGGGATGTTGTCGGATTTGTCGCCCATCAATCCTTTCAAGTCGACAATTTGCTCCGGGGTGAGGCCGTATTTTTCCGCGACCGTCTCCGGCGTGTACGACTCGATGTCGGTAATCCCTTTTTTCGTAATCTCCACCGTCACTTGCGGGGAAGCAAGCTGGGTTAAATCGCGGTCGCCGGAAATGACTTTCACTGCAAACCCTTCTCGCTCAGCCCGCGCCGCCATCGTTCCGATAATATCGTCCGCTTCGTAATGGTCGAGCTCATAGGCGGGGATGCGGTACGCCTTGAGCAATTCGCGCAGCAGCGGAAACTGTTCCGACAGTTCCGGCGGCGTCTGCTGCCGCCCGCCTTTATAGTCTTGGAACGTTTCATGGCGGAACGTCGTTTTCCCGGCGTCAAACGCCACGAGAATGTGGGTCGGCTGCTCTTCCGCCAAAATTTTGTTTAACATCATCGTAAACCCGTAGACTGCGTTCGTATGAATCCCTTTATCGTTATGCAAAAGCGGCAACGCGAAAAAGGCGCGGTACGCCACGCTGTTGCCGTCAATTAAGACGAGCTTGTTTTTCAACATCATCCCTCCTCGGACATTCCTTGTTCTATTGTACCACGCCGGCGGGCGGCCATAAAAAGAAGCCGGCTACCGCTCCGGCTTCGGGAAATGAATCGTAAACTCGGTGCCGCGCCCGACTTCGCTCGCCACCGTAATGTAGCCGCGATGCGCCTCGACCAAGTGCTTGACGATCGAAAGGCCCAGCCCCGTCCCGCCTGAGTTGCGGCTGCGCGCCTTGTCGACGCGGTAAAAGCGTTCGAAAATGCGCGGGATTTCGTGTTCTTCAATGCCGATGCCGGTATCTTTCACATGGATGAGCACTTCTCCATCTGTTTCTTCCGCCCAAACGGCGACGTTCCCCCGTTCCGGCGTGTACGCCAACGCATTGGCGAGCAAATTGAGCAAAATTTGCTTCAGCCGGTTCCTGTCGCCGCGGATCGTCAAACCGGGCGGCGCCTCGGCGCGCAAGTCGATTCCTTTTTCCGCTGCCTGCTTGCGAAACACGGCCACCGCCTCCACCATCACTTGGGCGACGTCGACGTCCTCCATGTTCAACCGAAACCCTTGCTGCTCAATTTTTGACAGATCAAGCAGCTCCTCAACGAGCGTCTGCAGACGCTCGCTTTCCTTTAAAATGATGGTCAAAAAATGCTCAAGCGCCGCTTCGTCTTTCATCGCCCCGTCAAGCAGCGTCTCAGCGAATCCGCGGATCGACGTCACCGGCGTTTTCAACTCGTGCGACACGTTGGCGACAAAGTCTTTGCGGATTTGCTCGAGCCGCTTGAGCTCGGTAATGTCGTGGAACACGACGACGATCCCTTTCCATTCGGCGTTCGTGCCGATAATCGGGGCGCCGTACACATCGAAATGCTTCCGCTCAATGCCGACCGTCAATCGCATTTGCCGGCGGATAGGCGTTTCTGTAATAAAAATGTCGTCAATAAGCCGGACAACGTCGCGGTATGGCAGCACATCGGCATATGGACGGTACAAGCAGGCGGATGGCTCAAGATGAAAATAGGTTTGGAACGTGCGGTTGAGCAAATGAACATGCCCGCGATGGTCAATAAACAACAACGCGCTGCCGACGTTTTCAATGAGCGTATGAAGCCGGTCGGTTTGGATTTCCCGCGCCCGGCTCATCTCCTGCAAGTTGCGGGCGAGGCGGTTGATCGAGCGGACGAGCATGCCGGCTTCTTTATATTCGCCATCAGGCACACGGGCGGCATAGTTGCCTTTTTCGAGTTCAAATGCCGCCTTCGTCGCTGCTTCAATCGGCCGCATATATTGGTTGGCGATTTTAAAGACAAGGGCGATCATGACAACAAGCGCCATGCCGAGGCTGCTCGTGAGCACGCCCCAAATTTGCTGGTTCACTTTTTTCAGCGAGCTCGTCGGCGTGCTTAACACGACATAGCCGTCCCGCTCCGAGCCGCGTCCGTATGGAGCGATGTAATAGTATACATCATTCGCTTTTTCAATAACCGAAAAGCGCGGAAACTGCTGTTTGCGCAAAATGGTGCGGATGATGCGTTCATGGTCTTCATCGCTGATCGCCGCGATGCGCCCACTGTCAAAGCGCACTTGTTCATTTCGGTCAAGCACCGTGATGCGCGATGACAGCTCGTTCCCCATGTCGTGCAAGTCGATGCGAATTTGCTCAAGCGGCTCGTTTTCAAGCAAAATGGCGAGCGCTTTCGCCTCTTTTTCCATCCGCTTGTTCATCGTCTCGGCGTAAAACTGTTTGAGCAGTTGTCCAAGCAGCAAACCGAGGGCGATCAAAACCGTGACGATGAGCGTGATGAGCCAAAACAACAGCCGGTTGCGCAAGCTATCCATGCCGCTTGGGCTCCTCCAGTTTGTAGCCGAGGCCGCGCACCGTTTTGATGTATGCCGGTTTTTTCGTGTCCTCTTCGATTTTCTCGCGCAAATGGCTGATATGGACATCGACAATGCGCGTATCGCCGGCAAAATCATAGTTCCATACCGCGCTGAGCAGCTGGTCGCGCGTCAGCACCCGTCCTTTATGCCGCGCCAAATACAGGAGCAGCTCAAATTCTTTCGGCGTCAGCTCGAGCGGCTTGCCGCTGATCGCCGCCTCATATCGCTCTGGAAAAATCTCGAGCCGGCCGACGGCAAGCCGCTCGCCCTCCTCCGCCGCCGGCTGTGCAATCTCCGTACGGCGCAAGATCGCCTTCACCCGCGCAACGACTTCCCGCGGGCTGAACGGCTTGGTCATATAATCGTCGGCGCCAAGCTCGAGGCCAAGCACTTTGTCAAACTCGTCATCGCGGGCCGTCAGCATTAAAATCGGCGTCATGATTTGCTGCTGACGGAGCCGCTTGCACACTTCGACACCGTCAAGCTTCGGCAGCATCAAGTCCAAAATGATGAGCGCCGGCTGTTCGGACGCCACTTTGGCGAGCGCTTCTTCGCCGTCATAGGCAGCCACAGCTTGAAAGCCGGCTTTCTCCAAGTTGTACGCCAACAATGTCACGATCGGCTGTTCGTCATCAACGACTAAAATTTTTTTTTCCATACCGCTCCTCCGTTTCATCCGATAGTTTCTGCCCTTATGATACCATAACTCGCGATTTGTCACGGAAAAAAATAAAGAGACTGCTCCCCCGGCGGGCAAGCAGCCCCGCAAGGAACAGTCTCTCGCACGTTGTCGCCGGCTTTTGGCCGCCGGCGAAACACGATTCCGGTCAAAAATTTTCTAAAACCCGGCCATCAAAGCGCGGCAAGGCGTGCGGCGGACAGACGGACAACGTTCCATCCAGCACCGTCTCCGTCCCGCGCGTCGCGGTCACGGCCAAGGTGACGCAATGGCCTTCCTCATCCACCCCGGTCACTTCGAGCAAAAATTCGAGCGTCTCATAATGGTAAACCGGGCGGAGAAAGCGGATGTCCTGCCGGGTGATGTAGCTTCCCGGACCGGGCAAATATTTGGAGACCGCCGACGTAATCATCCCCGTCAGCATAATCGGCGCACAACCGGCCGGCCGAGCGGCGTCTGCGAAGCGTAGTCATGTTGGATGTAAAGCGGGTTGGCATCATCGGTCAGTCCAAGGTAAAGAAGCAAGTCTTTGTCCTCAATGGACGCCTGAAAGACAAGTTTTTCTCCAACCTGAATCTCCCTGATCGTTCTCCCGGATTTCCGTTTTTTCAACACGTTCCCACCCCTTTGTCTAGAAAGCGCTTTCAGTCATCACGGGCAAAAATTCGGGACAACGCCCGAATTTTCGCCTTTTCGTTATTCCAACACGCGCATGACGTTTTTGACCGATTCGACCGATTTGGCCAGCGCCGCTTTTTCATCTTCGGTCAGCTCGAGCTCGATCACTTTCTCGATGCCGTTGCCGCCCAAGATCGTCGGCACTCCCAGGTAAATCCCTTCATAGCCGTACTCGCCCTCAAGGTAGGCGATCGCCGGCAAAATGCGGCGCTGGTCTTTCAAAATCGCTTCGACCATTTCGACGAGCGAGGCGGCCGGCGCGTAGTAGGCGCTGCCGTTGCCGAGCAAGTTGACGATCTCGCCGCCGCCTTTGCGCGTCCGCTCAACGATGGCGTCCAAACGGTCTTTCGGAATGAGCTTCTCGAGCGGAATGCCGCCGGCGTACGAGTAGCGGACGAGCGGCACCATGTCATCGCCATGGCCGCCCAGCACGAAGCCGGTGACATCTTTCACCGAAATGTTCAGCTCTTGGGCGACGAACGTGCGGAAGCGCGCCGTGTCCAACACCCCCGACTGACCGATGACGCGGTTTTTCGGAAAGCCGGACTCTTTGAAGACCGTGTACGTCATCGCATCGACCGGGTTCGTCAGGACGATGATGTAGCAGTTTGGTGAGTATTTGACGACTTCTTTCGTCACTTGTTTCATAATTTTTTGGTTCGTCGTCACCAAGTCGTCGCGGCTCATCCCCGGTTTGCGGGCGATGCCGGCCGTAATGACGACGATGTCGGAATCGGCCGTGTCGGCATAATCCGACGTACCGATAATGTTGGCGTCAAAGCCGAGCACCGGGCTCGACTCGAGCATGTCAAGCGCCTTCCCTTTCGTCGGATTTTCCAACTGCGGAATATCGACCAATACGATGTCGCCAAGCTCTTTTTGCGCCAGCAGGAACGCTGTCGTCGCCCCCGTGAATCCGGCGCCGATCACCGAGATCTTCTTCCGTTTCATCGCCATCGTTTTGCCATCCCTTTCATTAAATTAGTCCATATTGCGGATGAGCGCATCGGCAAATTCCGAACATTTCACTTCGGTTGCCCCTTCCATCAGGCGGGCAAAGTCGTACGTGACGATTTTGGCGGCAATCGTTTTTTCCATCGCCTGGATGATGAGCTTCGCCGCTTCGTTCCAGCCGAGATGCTCAAACATCATGACGCCGGACAAAATGACGGACGACGGATTGACTTTGTCAAGACCGGCGTATTTCGGCGCCGTGCCGTGCGTCGCCTCGAAAATGGCGTGGCCGGTTTCATAGTTGATGTTCGCCCCCGGCGCGATGCCGATGCCGCCGACTTGGGCTGCGAGCGCATCGGAAATGTAGTCGCCGTTTAAGTTCATCGTCGCAATGACGTCAAATTCGCGCGGACGCGTCAAAATTTGCTGCAGGAAGATGTCGGCGATAACGTCTTTGACGATGATTTTGCCGGCTGCTTCCGCTTCCGCCATCGCTTTGTTCGCCGCCTCTTTGCCCTCGGCTTCGACGATCCGATCGTATTGCGCCCACGTGAACACTTTATCGCCGAATTCTTGTTCGGCAAGCTCATAGCCCCAGTTTTTAAACGCGCCTTCCGTGAACTTCATAATGTTCCCTTTATGGACGAGCGTCACCGACTTGCGGCCGTGTTCGATCGCATAGTTGATCGCCGCGCGCACAAGCCGTTTCGTCCCTTGTTCGGAAATCGGCTTAATGCCGATGCCGGACGTTTCCGGGAAACGGATTTTGCGCACGCCCATTTCGTTTTGCAAGAAGTCGATCACTTTTTTCACTTCCGGCGTTCCTTTGGCGTATTCAATGCCGGCGTAAATGTCTTCCGTGTTCTCGCGGAAAATGACCATATCGGTGTCTTCCGGACGTTTGACCGGCGACGGAACGCCAGGAAAGTAGCGGACCGGACGCAGGCAGACAAACAGGTCGAGCTCTTGGCGGAGCGCGACGTTGAGCGAACGGATGCCGCCGCCGACCGGCGTCGTCAACGGCCCTTTAATGGCGATTATGTATTCGCGGATCGTCTCAAGCGTTTCATCCGGAAGCCAGCTGCCCGTCAGCTTGTACGCTTTTTCGCCGGCGAGCACTTCCTTCCAAACGATTTTTTTCTCGCCCTTGTACGCTTTTTCCACCGCTGCTTCCAGCACGCGCGAAGCGGCCGCCCAAATGTCCGGTCCGGTTCCGTCCCCTTCAATGAACGGAATGATCGGATTGTTTGGAACATTGAGCACACCATTGGTGACAGTAATTTTTTCCCCTTGCGTCACGAGTAAAACCCCCAATGCCAGTTTTTTATTGAAAAGGCGTGAAGGCTCGCCTTCACCGCCTTGTCCACTTATTTCAGCCGCGCTCGTCGATCGGCACGTACGCCCGCTTGCCCGGGCCGGTGTACTCGGCGCGCGGACGGATGAGACGGTTGTTGTCATATTGTTCCAAAATATGGGCTAACCATCCCGATGTCCGGCTCACGGCAAAAATCGGCGTAAACAAATCATGATCGATTCCTAAACAATGGTAAACCGAAGCGGAATAAAAGTCAACGTTCGGCGGCAACGCTTTTTCCGACGTGACAATTTCCTCGATTTTCGTCGACATTTCGTACCAGTGCGGTTCGCCGACGAGCTTCGTCAGTTTTTCCGACATTTTCTTCAAGTGCTTGGCGCGCGGGTCGCCTTTCCGATAGACGCGATGGCCGAAGCCCATAATTTTTTCTTTGTTGGCGAGCTTCGTGCGGATGTACGGCTCGACGTTGTCGACCGTGCCGATTTCCATCAACATTTTCATCACCGCTTCGTTCGCCCCGCCGTGAAGCGGTCCTTTCAACGCGCCGATCGCCGCCGTGATGCCGGAATAAATATCGGACAGCGTGGCTACGCAGACGCGCGCCGTAAACGTCGACGCGTTCAACTCATGGTCGGCGTGCAGCACGAGCGCCTTGTTGAACGCTTCCGTGGCGATGTCGTCTGGTTCTTTGCCGGTCAGCATATACAAGAAATTGGCGGCAAAGCTCAAATCTTTGCGCGGCGCAACCGGTTCCAACCCTTTGCGCACGCGGGCGAAGGCAGTGACAATCGTCGGAATTTTCGCCTGCAGGCGGATCGCTTTCCGGTAGTTCGCTTCTTTCGTCATCACGTCCGCTTCTTCGTCGTACAGGCCAAGAAGCGAGACGGCAGTACGCAGCGCGGCCATCGGATGCACGTTCTCAATCGGATAGAGCTTGAAGTGTTCGATGATCTCGCGCGGGATGTCGGCATTTTCCGCCAATTGCTGTTTCAGCTCCTCGAGCTGTTCTTTCGTGGGCAGCTCGCGGTGCCAAAGCAAATAAATGACTTCTTCAAAGGAAGCGTTTTCAGCCAAATCGTCGATGTCATAGCCGACATACGTCAATGTATCGTCGATGATTGAGCTGATGCTAGAGGTTGTCGCTACAACTCCTTCCAAACCGCGGGTTACCGTCATGTCAATCTCCCCTTTTCTTTATAGTTCCTCGTTCCTGCTTGCCGCTTTACGGCCGGTGAGCGCTTGCTCGAAACAGGCGCAAAAAACAAGCGCACGCTATCGAAAGTGCTTACATCACCGCGCGGATGCCGCCGCGCTGTGGCGGGGGGCGCCGTTTGACCCAAAAACTAGCTTACGCCTACTATTATAAACAATTATCAGACTTTTGTGAACGGAAATGTATCGTCCTGGCAAAAGACATTACATAAGAATAACGTTCCCCGCCCCAGTTCAAAAATATTCTACCATTTTTATGACCATATAGGCAATCCCCGCGCCGATCAACGGACCGACCGCCACCCCGTGAAACAGCGACACCGCAATGACCGTGCCAAACACAAGCGCCGCGGTGATATGTGGGTCATTCGCCAAAAGCGTCACGCCCCCTTTCGCGATCAACGCAACAAGAATGCCGGATAAAAGCGCCACCCAGGCCGCCAACGATTGCAGCGAGCCGGCAAGCTGCTTAAGGCCGATCTCCCCGGAGGCAATGGGCGCCAGCACGGCGATCGTAATGAGCGTAATGCCCCAGTTGAGGCCTTTGGCATGGATCAACGGGAGCAGCCGCTGATCGAGGCCGGCGAGTTTAATGGCAAGCAGCACGACAATCGCGGCAATAAATGATTTGTTTTTCGCCAATAGGCCGACCAAAAGCAGCCCGAGCAAAAACAAGACGGGTTCGTTCATGATTGTTCGCCCTTTCCTCTGAAGCTTGTCTTTTTGCTTCTTCGTAAAGAAACATGTAATATATCAGTATGGAAAACGAGTGGGGGTGAAACATTGTCCCGAATATATGTTGACCGTTTTTTGCGTTTTCTCATCGTCATCGCGATCGTTGCGTTCGGCGCTGCCGCCGCCTACTATGCCGCAACATTGACGTACCCGTTTATCATTGCCTTTTTCATCGCCTTTCTCATCAACCCGGTCGTCGACTTGTTGGAACGAAAGGTGAAAATGCCGCGCTGGCTCGCGGTCAGCGCCACGCTCATCGTCTTGTTCGCCGCTGTCGCCGGGCTGGTGACGCTGTTGATCGCTGAGATCGTTTCGGGAACGCAATATTTGGCCAATGTGGTGCCGGAAAAATTCCAGGCGCTCGTCGCGTACATCGAATCGTTTGCCGCCAATCAGCTTATCCCGCTTTACCAAGACTTGGCCGTCTTGTTTAAAAGCTTGAACGCCGATCAACAAGATACGATCATGCAAAACATTCAGGCGGTCGGAACGCAAATCGCGACGACGGTCGGCGAATTCATTCAGCGCGTGCTGCAAAACATTCCCCAGCTCATCGCCTGGCTGCCAAACGCGGCGACCGTATTTATTTTTTCACTGTTGGCGACCTTTTTCATCAGCAAAGACTGGCACCGCTTAATGCGGATGGCGCAGCGTTGGCTGCCGGCGAAAGCCCGCACGAGCGGGAAAACGGTGTTTTTGGATTTGAAGCGGGCGTTGTTTGGCTTTATTAAAGCGCAAGCGACGCTCATTTCGATTACGACGGTCATCGTGTTGATCGGCTTGCTCATTTTGCGCGTCGATTACGCGATTACGATCGCGTTGATCATCGGCTTTGTCGATATTTTGCCCTACCTCGGGACCGGCATCGTCTTCGTGCCTTGGATCATTTACGCCGCCATCAGCGGCGACATCCCGTTTGCGATCGGGCTCGGCGTTTTGTATATCGTCGTTCTCGTCCAACGGCAAATTATGGAGCCGAAAGTGCTCTCCTCCTCGATCGGGCTCGACCCGCTCGCGACGCTCATCGCCTTGTTTGTCGGCTTCAAGCTGCTCGGCTTCCTCGGCCTCATCGCCGGTCCGGTCGCGCTCGTCATCATCCGCACGCTCCACAGCGCCAACGTCTTCCGCGACATTTGGCGCTTTATCGTCGGCAGGCCGACTTTGTAAAAAACAGCCTTGGCTCCACTGGCCAAGGCTGTTTCAGTCCGCGTTACAACACGCTGGCATGGCCGCGATAGACGGCCCCGAACCCGCCGTCCACCGTAATCTCCTGCCCATCTTTAAACAAGGTTGTTGCGTTTTCCACTCCGACAATCACTGGAATCCCAAGGCTCAAACCGACGACCGCCGCATGGCTGGTCAACCCGCCCACTTCAGTAATGATGGCTGCCGCTTTTTCGATCGCCGGCATCATGTCGGCATCGGTGCTGACAGTGACTAAAATACCGCCGTCGACCATTTTTTGCCGCGCTTCTTCCGCTGTTTTCGCTACAACGGCCTTGCCGAACGCCGACTTGCGGCCGATGCCTTGCCCTTTGGCGAGAAGATCGCTGATAACGTGCACCTTCATTAAGTTCGTCGAACCCGTTTCGCCGACCGGCACGCCAGCCGTGATGACGACCAAGTCGCCGTGCTTCACCAACCCGGAGCGCACCGCCGCATCGACGGCGACATCGAGCATTTCGTCCGTCGTGTTCACATGCGGCGCTTCTTTCGTATACACGCCCCACACAAGCGCCAGCCGGCGCGATACCACTTCATTTGACGTCACGGCAATAATCGGCGCTTTCGGGCGATACTTCGCCACCATTTGCGGCGTTTTTCCGCTCACGGTCGGCGTCACGATCGCCGCCACATCCAAGTTGAGCGCGGTGTGGGCGACCGACTGCCCGATGGCGTCGGTGATCGTCGTTTGGCTTTCTTTTGTGCGTTGGGACAAAATGTCGCGGTGCTCAAGCGCCTGTTCGGTGCGGAGCGCGATTTGGTGCATCGTTTTCACCGCTTCGACCGGATACTGGCCGGCCGCCGTTTCCCCGGAAAGCATGACGGCGTCGGTGCCGTCAAAAATGGCGTTGGCGACGTCGCTCGCCTCCGCCCGCGTCGGACGCGGATTGCGCTGCATCGAATCGAGCATTTGCGTCGCCGTAATGACCGGCTTGCCGAGCATGTTGCACTTTTTAATGAGCAGTTTTTGAATGAGCGGCACTTCCTCAGCCGGAATTTCCACGCCCAAATCGCCGCGCGCCACCATCAGGCCGTCGGCGGCTTCTAAAATTTCGTCAATGTTAGCGACGCCTTCTTCATTTTCAATTTTGGCGATAATTTGGATATGGAGGGCGTCATGCGCCTCAAGCAGCTCGCGGATCTCCAGCACATCGGACGCCCGGCGCACAAACGAGGCGGCGATGAAATCGATCCCTTGGCGAATGCCAAACAAAATGTCAGCCCGATCTTTCTCGGTGATGCCCGGCAAGTTGACTTTGACACCCGGCACATTGACTCCTTTTTTGTTTTTCAGCACGCCGCCGTTTAACACGGTCGTGACGATTTCTCCCGCTTGCTTGTCGATCGCGTTGACTTCCAGGCCGATGAGCCCGTCATCAAGCAAAATTTTCGCGCCGACGGACACATCATCGATTAAGCCGGGATAGGTGACCGAAATTTTTTCCGGCGTGCCGAGCACTTCGCTCATCGAAATGACGAGCTTTGCCCCTTCCTTCAGCTCAATGGCGCCGTTTTCCATATTGTGCGTCCGGATTTCCGGCCCTTTCGTGTCAAGCAAAACGGCGACCGTTCGGCCCGTTCGCTTCGCCGCTTCGCGAATGTTGGCGATGCGCCGCCCGTGCTCTTCATGATCGCCGTGCGAAAAGTTTAGGCGCGCCACGTTCATTCCCGCTTCCATCAGCTGCACGAGCTTGTCCACGCTCTCGCTTGCCGGCCCGATCGTGCAGACGATTTTCGTTTTCCGCTTCATCTTGTCTTCTTCCTTTCCCCTCGGGACTTAAATGGACAATTCTTTCGACAATGCGTACATCCGCTGATCGATCGTATGTTTGTTGGCCAGCGCCTCCGCGATGTCATGGTCGACGAGCTGGTTGTTTTGGATGCCGACGCAGCGCCCGCCTTTTCCTTCGAGCAACAGCTCGACCGCCCGGGCGCCGAGGCGGCTCGCGAGCACGCGGTCAAACGCCGTGGGCGACCCGCCGCGCTGCACGTGGCCAAGCACCGTCACACGCGTCTCAAAGCCGGTCGCTTCCTGGATTTGCCGGCCGAAGTCGACGCCGCTTCCAACCCCTTCCGCCACGATGATGATACTATGTTTTTTGCCGCGCTCATGGCCGCGCTTTAAGCGGGCGATGACGTCGTTCATATCATAATCGGCTTCCGGAATTAAAATCGTTTCCGCCCCGCCGGCCAGCCCCGACCATAAGGCGATGTCGCCGGCATGGCGGCCCATCACTTCGATGACGTACGTCCGCTCGTGCGACGTCGCCGTGTCGCGGATTTTGTCGATGGCGTCAATGACCGTATTGAGCGCCGTGTCAAACCCGATCGTAAAATCAGTGCCCGGAATGTCGTTGTCAATCGTCCCCGGCACGCCGACGCACGGAAAGCCGTGCTCGGTCAGTTTTTTCGCCCCTTGGTACGAACCGTCGCCGCCGATGACGACCAGCCCTTCAATGCCGTGCTTTTTCAGCTGCTCGATCCCTTTTTTCTGACCTTCTTCCGTCTTAAATTCCGGACAGCGGGCCGTATAGAGTATCGTGCCGCCACGGTGGATAATATCCCCGACATCGCCGACTTCCAGCTTTTTAATGTTGCCGGCGATCAGTCCGGCATACCCGTGATAAACGCCGTACACTTCCACACCGTGGTAAATCGCTTTGCGGACAACCGAGCGAATGGCCGCATTCATTCCCGGCGAGTCGCCGCCGCTTGTCAACACACCAATGCGTTTCACTCATTTCACCTCATTATGTATCAAGTTCAACACGTCCGACCTCATACATCTGTCGCTCTTGAACAACCTTAATGTACCATGAACATGAGCGGAACACAACAGCGACGCCTTGTTGAAACGGTTTACATGAACAAAATTTTTTCATGGACAGAACAAAGCTGCCCCGAAAGTCGAGACAGCTTTTTCCTTATCTTGCCCGAATCGTTTCCTGCAAAAACGACACTTGGCCGATTTGTTTAAATTTTTCATAGCGCTGCCGGACGAGCGCCTCGCCGTCAAGCGCCAACAACTCTTTCAACGACCGGCGCAGCACGCGGTCCATTTCCTTTGCCTGCTCGTCAGCGTTGCGGTGGGCGCCGCCTTTCACTTCCGGAATGATTTCGTCAATGACGCCGAGCGCTTTTAAGTCATGGGCGGTAATTTTCATCGTTTCCGCCGCCCGTTGCGCCAATGACGCATCCTTCCATAAAATGGCAGCCGCCCCTTCCGGCGAAATGACCGAGTACGTGGAATTTTCAAGCATATGAATATGATTGCCGACGCCAAGGGCGAGCGCCCCGCCGCTTCCGCCTTCGCCGATGACGATGCAGACGACCGGCACGGTGAGCCCTGCCATTTCAAACAAGTTGCGGGCGATCGCTTCGCTTTGCCCGCGCTCTTCGGCCGATTTGCCCGGATAGGCGCCTTTCGTGTCGATAAAGCAGATGATCGGCCGCGAAAACTTTTCTGCCTGCTTCATGAGCCGCAGCGCCTTCCGGTAGCCTTCCGGGTGTGGCATGCCGAAGTTGCGGCGCAAATTTTCTTTCGTATCTTTGCCGCGCTGGTGGCCAATGACTGTCACCGGCAGCCCGTCGTATTCGGCAATGCCCCCAACGATCGCTTCGTCGTCGCCAAAACAACGGTCTCCATGGCATTCGAGAAAGTTCGTAAACAGCCGCTCAATATAATCAAGCGTCGTCGGCCGCTGCGGATGGCGGGCGATTTGCACGCGATCCCACGGCGTCAAATTGGCATACACGTCGTTTTCCAGCTTGGCGAGCCGCGCCTCCAGTTTCTCGATTTCCGCCGACAAATCGACATCGGCCGTTTTCATAAACTCTCTCAGCTCTTGAATTTTGCGGCGCAGCTCAACAAGCGGCTTTTCGAATTCTAGTTCCGCCACCATCCTGATTCCCCTCCTCCCGTGTGAATGCGAAGCACAGTCGCCAGCGTCTCTTTCAGCTCATGGCGGTGAATGACGGCATCCAACTGACCGTGCTTTAATAAAAACTCCGCCGTCTGGAAGTCTTCCGGCAGCTCTTCGCGCACCGTCTGTTCGATGACGCGGCGGCCGGCAAAGCCGATGAGCGCACCTGGTTCGGCGAAGTTGTAATCGCCAAGCGAGGCGAAACTCGCTGACACGCCGCCTGTTGTCGGGTGGGTCATGACGGAGATGAACAAGCCGCCGTCGTTGCTGAATCGTTTGAGCGCGGCGCTCGTTTTCGCCATTTGCATTAGGCTTAGCACTCCTTCTTGCATGCGGGCGCCGCCGGAAGCGGTAAAAATGAGAAACGGCACACCTTTATCGTGCGCTTGTTCGACTGCACGGGTGATTTTTTCGCCGACAACAGAGCCCATGCTGCCCATGCGAAACGAGGAATCCATGACCGCAATGACGAGCGGATGGCCGTCAAGCGTCCCTTCGCCGGTCACGACCGCCTCGTTCAATCCCGACTTGCGCCGGTCTTCCTCGAGTTTTTCTATGTAGCCCGGAAACCCGATCGGGTTGACAGAAATCATATCGGCATCATATTCGCGAAAGCTGCCGTCATCCAGCACGCTCTCGATCCGTTCGCGCGCCGGCATCGGATGATGGTAGCCGCAGCTTAGGCAAACGCGCAAATTTTTCACCAACTCTTTTGTATACATAATTTTTTTGCATTGCGGGCATTTCGTCATCACGCCTTCCGGCACCTCATGCCTCACTTGCTCGGAAGAAAGCGACGCATACTTCTTCTTTTTGGCAAATAAATCTTTCCACACGAGGGAGCTCCTCCTTTGCGTTTTCGCCTCTCTACTACTTTATCGAAAATGCAAGCGGTTGTTTGTCAAACGGTGTCAGTTCTGTTTCGACAACGGCGAAGGCCGGTGCCTCTCCCAGACAGCAGCAGCTTCAGCCGGATCGCGTTTTTTCAATGCTGCTAACAGCTGGTCATAAAACGAGTCGGCAAGCGGCCGGTCGGGCGCACAGGCGGAGGCAAACCCAGACAGCGCCCGCCAAATGCGGATGAGCAAGTAGTTGTCAGCCGCCTCAGCAACCGCCTGAAAAAACGGCGTGAAATCAGTCGGTTTTTGGCGAACGGTTTTTTCCAGCCTCTCCAGCGCATCTTCACTGCAGCGGAGGCAAGCGAGCTCGAGCAGCAGCCGTTCGATCAGCCATTTCGTTTCCGCCAAATCCGCTTTCGCCCGTTCATTTTCAAGCAAAAACATCGCCAGCAACTCAATCAGCTGATGTCCGCCGACCTCGCACAAGTAGGTCCCTTCGCCGCGCCGCGTCTCAATCAGGCCGAGAAACTCAAGCGCCCGCAGCGCCTCGCGCACCGACGAGCGGCCGACGCCGAGCCGCTCGGCCAGCTCGCGTTCTGACGGCAGCTTGTCGCCCGGGACAAGGCCATCCTCGACAACGAGACGATGGATATGCTTCAACGTCTCGGCGTACACTTTTTCATCGTTGAACGGAGACCCCTCCTTTTCGGTTCATGCCATACTCCATGCGTGGGCGGCATGCCGTTCAACCGCAGCCAGATGCACTGGTCTGACCACCTAATGGTTATAACGATATAATAAAATAGCGAAATAGTAAAGGGGAAGTTATTTCACAGCAATGCGCCCGAAGCCGAATAAGGCGAGCAGCCCATCGACAAGCGGCGCTGTGAGCGCGACGGCGTACTGCTCCGGAAGACGGAGAAGCGTCCGCTTCGCTTCGTCATACAAATAGACCGGCGTAGCGCCGCGCTGCTGCTCAAGCAGCTGTTTCAGCTTGGACAATTTGGCCTCATCGGCCCGGCTCGCGTTAATGTATAGCGCCGACACGGGCAGGAGGCCGGCGCGGCGGATGATGAGCTGTCGCCTGCCTGCGCGCCGGTCGACCGTTCCAAAAAGCAACACAAAGTTTCCTTCCGCCAGCTCATCGGAGGCGCGGGCATAAATGGACGGAAAGGCGACCGCCTCCACTTCCCCGCTTTCATCGCTAATTGTCACAAACGCCATTTCCTCCCCCCGTTTCGTTCTCGTTTTCCGCTGTTTGGCCACATAGCCGCCGACCACGGCCGCCGAACCGTGCATTTCGGCAATCGGCACCGCCCGGGCCGCTTGAAACAGCGGGCGGCAGACCGCGGCCGGATGCGGGGTGACGGCAAACCCGAGCAACTCTTTTTCCCGTTTCCGCCGCTCATCCGGCGGCAGCGGGGGGGCATCCATGTATTTCGGCTTCAGCGACAATCCGCCTGTGTCCAAGTACGGCCCGACCAATTGCACGTGTTCGACCGCCACGTCAATGCTCGCTAAAATCGAAGCCCGCTCCCTGTCCATTTCATCAAACGCGCCGGCCAAAACGAGCGCCTCAAGCGCCGGGCGCGGCAATCCTTTCGGCAACAGGCGGATGGCGAAATCGAAAAAATCGGCAAACAGTCCGCGCTCCCGACGCTCTTCGATGATGAGCCTCGCCGCTGTGCCGACATGTTTCACCGCCGCCAGCCCGGTGCGGATCGCCTTGCCTTCGATCGCAAACCGATAGCCGCTCCGGTTGACGGATGGCGGCAGCAGCGGAATCCCTTTTTGCGCTGCTTCGCTAGCGTAAAGAGCCGTTTTTTCCCGGTCGCCGGAAGCGCCCGAGAGCATGGCCGCGTAAAAACAAAGCGGATAGTGAGCTTTAATGTAGGCCATCGCATACGACAACAGCGCATAGCTGACCGCGTGGCTCCGGTTGAAGCCGTAATCGGCGAAGCGGACGATATGCCGGTACAATTCCTCGGCAACTTCCTTTGGATAGCCGTTCGCCGTGCAGCCGGCGACAAACGCCTCCCGCTGTTCAGCGAGACGCGCCTTCTCTTTTTTCGCCACCGCCCGCCGGAGCACGTCCGCTTGTCCGAGCGAAAACCCAGCCATGCGGGCGGCGATTTGCATAATTTGCTCTTGGTAGATCAGCACTCCGTAAGTCGGCGCCAAAATCGGCTCAAGGTCAGGATGGATATACGAAATCGCCTCGTCTCCGCGCTTGCGCCGGATATAAGCAGGAATCATGTCCATCGGCCCCGGCCGGTACAAGGCGTTGACAGCGACCAAGTCTTCCAGCTCCGACGGCCGCAATTCCGCAAGCACACGCTTCATTCCGCTTGATTCAAGCTGAAAAATGCCGTTTGTCTCTCCGGCGCTCAGGAGCGCATACGTTTTTTCGTCGTCAAGCGGAACGCGACGCACATCAAACGGCTTTCCTGTCTGCCGTTCGATGAGACGCACCATTTGCCCGAGCAGCGTCAACGTGCGCAAGCCGAGAAAATCCATTTTGAGAAGGCCGAGCGCCTCGAGCGACCCCATGGCGTATTGCGTGAGCGGCCATTCGCCATGGCTTGGCTGCAACGGGACTTGGCGCACAAGCGGCTCAGGGCTGATGATGACGCCAGCCGCGTGAATCGATGTATGGCGCGGCAGCCCTTCGAGCGTTTGTGCGATATCCAGCCACTGATTGCCGTCCGGCACCGTTTCGGCGGCGCGGCGGAACGCGGTCGACTCGCTGCGCCATTGGCGGATCGTCACCCCTTGTTTATCCGGCAAAAGCGACACAACCCGCTCCGCCTCGCGCCCGGGAATGCCGAGCGCTTTCGCCGTCTCGCGCAGCGCCGACTTGGCGCCGAACGTCCCAAACGTAATGATTTGCGCGACGCGGTCGCGCCCGTATTTGTCCGCCGCATAGCGAATCATTTCTTCGCGCCGGTCATCGGGAAAATCAAGATCAATATCCGGCACCGACACCCGCTCCGGATTCAAAAACCGCTCAAACAACAGCCCGTATTGGATCGGATCGACATCGGTAATAGCCAAAGCATAGGCGACGAGCGAGCCGGCCGCCGAACCGCGGCCCGGTCCGATGAGAATGCCACGTTGGCGGGCGTAGGCAATCACATCGGCGACAATCAAAAAATAATCGCTAAAGCGCATTGCCTGAATGACATCAAGCTCATGCCGCAGACGCTTCCAGTAACGCTCATCGGCGCCCGGCACACGGCGGGCGAGCCCTTGTTCGCACAGACGGCGTAAATACCCGTCCGCCGTCTCGCCGTCAGGCACCGGAAATTTCGGCAGCCGCCAGCCGCCAAACGGGATGTGCAGTTCGCACCGATCAGCGATCGCCGCGCTGTTCTCAAGCGCTTCTGGCAAGTCAGCAAACCGGCGCGCCATCTCATCCGGCGCCGCCAAATAACGGCCGCCATCCTCTTGGACGTCAGCAAATGGCACGCCGAGCCTGATCGCCTGCAGGCAGCGCCACGCTGCGGCGTCGCCGCGCTCAACATAACGGACGTCATTCGTCGCCACGACCGGAACCCCGGCTTCTTCCGCCAACTGCCGCAACGCTCCTTCGTACGGTGCGCGCGTCCGCTCGCCGCGCTGGACAGCCACATACAAACAGCCAGGGAACAGCTGTTGATAGCGGGCGAGCACCGCTTTCGCCTGCTGCCATTCCCCGGCGGCCAGCAGCGACTCGACCCGCCCTTCAGCCCCCGGGGTGATGGCGACAATTCCACCGCTCAACCGGCGGAGGGCGTCTTCATCGATCTGCTTTTCTTCTCCCATTTGGATCATCGTGCTGATTTCGATTACATGGTGGTACCCTTCCTCATTGGCGGCCAACAGCACGAGCGGATAGGCGCCGTCCCCGCTGAGAGCAATATCGGCCGTCACGCCGATGATCGGACGGATGCCATGGCGCTGGCACTCCTTGTAAAAGGGCAGAGCGCCATACAGCACGTTGCGGTCGGTCAACGCCAAGGCGGGGCAGCCGAGCTGTTTCGCCTTGGCCGCCAGCGCTTCCACGGTGGCCGTGCTTTGAAACAAACTATAGCCGCTTGACACATGCAAGTGCACAAACGTCATAGACAGCCCTCCCTTATTCATCCGTCTGCGGACGAAAACTTTTCCATTGGCTGCATGCTCCGTCCCATTCGTTGATATACATAGTAAAAGAGAAAGAAAGGGCGGGGAAACGATGGACGAAAAAGCAGCGTTTTTGCCGGCGTTGATCCAAAGCTATTTTATCGCGGTCGGCGTGTTGCTTGGAGGCGCCATCATCGGCGCGCTCGGCGCATTTTTGAGCGGCGGCCAGCCGCTGACGGCCATGTACCGGTTTGCCGGCGACTTGCGCATTTGGGCGGTCGTCGCCGCCATCGGCGGAACGTTTGATACGTTTTACGTCGTCGAGCGAGGGCTGTTTCTCGGGGAAACAAAAGACATTGTGCGGCAGTTTTTGCTCATTTTGTCCGCCATGGGCGGCGCGCAAACAGGAGTGGCGATCATTACGTGGCTGACACAGGAGCACATTTCGCCATGAGAATTCCTCCGTATTACCAATATCCGTCATGGCAGCGTTTTTTCGCCGGCGTAGCGATTGGGGCGCTCATCAGCTGGTTTGTCTTTTTGTACATTTTCGGCGTCCTGCAGGAAAAGCAGGTGCGGCACGTCAATGAGCTGAACGAGCAGATCGCCGACTTGCAAAATGAAATTCGCATTTGGCAAGAAGACTATATCCATTACAACAAAGAAATGAAAAAAAAGCTGACCGTGCAGGACGTGTCCGTCCATCTTGTCAACGCCGAGCAATACAAGCTTGATTCGTACACAGCGTTCCGCATCGAAGACAGTGTGAAAGAAGATTTGTCCCATTTAATCACCAAAGATATTGAAACGGTGTACAACAGCCGCGAGCTGATCAAGCGGGCAATTGAAAACAAAACGTATACGATCCACGAAAAAGCGTACCGGCTGGAAATTCATACGCTCACCATTTTCACCTTTTTGGCTGTGGAAGTGAAATTGAAGCCGCTCCCTTAACACGCCATGCAGCCGACAAACGAGAAAAGCCAAAACAAACCGACACCCCGACGCCGACAAGAGCGCCGGACACTGCATCAGGCGGCAAAAGAGGGGGCGGCGCCGCATGACGTCCTTCTCGCCCCCTTCTGTTACCGTTCCGCCCGGCAAACGGCTCTCACCTCTTCAACAATGCGGTCGGCTTCTTCCCATGAAGCGATCGACGCGCCGGCCGCCAGCGGATGGCCGCCGCCGCCATGCCGCTTGGCGACGACATTGATGACCGGCCCTTTCGAAC
Organism: Geobacillus sp. DSP4a; assembly: GCF_013096875.1. Classification (NCBI taxonomy): domain Bacteria; kingdom Bacillati; phylum Bacillota; class Bacilli; order Caryophanales; family Anoxybacillaceae; genus Geobacillus; species Geobacillus sp. DSP4a. The sequence goes on from NZ_SDLD01000025.1 coordinate 42,108, forward strand.
GAAAACGCACGCGAATCTCCTTCTCCTCCTCAACGAAAAACACCCAGGCGATGATGCCATCAATGTTGCCGAGCAGCCCGACAAGCTGCGACGCTTCAAGCGGGGTGACGCCGTATTCTTCAAGCAGCGCCCGCGGCATTTTCACCGCCGCCACTCCTTCATCGATCGTGAAATTCGACAGCACATAACCGCTCAAACGGGCGAGCGGCAGGCTCGTCCGGTACAGCCCGTCATACAATTCCGTCAGCGAAAAGCCGTACGAAATGAGCTCTCCGGCATAGCGAAACGTTTTTTCGCTCGTGCGCGGAAACAAAAAACGGCCCGTGTCGCCGACAATGCCGGCGTAAATCAGGCGCGCCGCCTCGGCGGTCATCGTCAGCCCGTCGTCTTTGCCGGCCAAATACAGTTCGTAAATCATTTCGCTCGTCGAGCTGGCGTCGGTGTCAACCCACATGATGTCGCCGTACGGCGTATCGTTCGGATGGTGGTCGATTTTGATCAGCTTCCGCCCGAGCCGGTAGCGGCTGTCACAAATCCGCTCTTCGTTCGCCGTGTCACAGACAATCACGAGCGCCTGTTCATAGGCGCCATCGTCAATGACATCCATTTGACGTAAAAATGACAACGATGGATCATCCGTCCCCACCGCATACACTTGTTTTTCCGGAAACGACGCCCGAAGCAGCGCCGCCAGCCCGCCTTGCGACCCGTACGCGTCCGGGTCCGGGCGCACGTGGCGATGGATGATGATCGTATCAAATTGGCGAATCGTTTCAAGAATGTCCCGGCAAACGTCTTTCATCACTTCGTCCCCTTTTTATGGCTTGTCATTTTCAACCGCTGGCATTTTTCCGCGCTTCTATGTACAATGGAAAAAGAAACGGACTACGGAGGGAGCCAGCATGCCCGTATTGGTTATTTTCATTATATTTTCCTTTTCGTTTTACGTCTATTATAAAATCCGCTACGTTCGCTCGCAGCGCCCGATGGAGCGCCGCTTCCTCTCGGCGAAATCGAGCATGGCGCTCGGGCTGTTTGTCGCCTTGTTCGGAGTCAACCAATTGTTTTTGTATCAGACAACTGTCACCTATATCATCTCCTCCATCTTTATCGCCCTAGGCGCCGGCAGCGTCTGGGCCGGCTGCCGCGCCTACCGCTGCTATCTGCCGCAGGCGATCGAAGAGGCGGAAAAAGCGGCGAAACAAAGCTGACCATAACCGTTCACAGCGAAAGGGAAAGGATGTCCAGCAACAAAGGGCGGACATCCTTTTTTCGTTGTCGATTACCGGTCGATCAGCTGGCACATCATCATCGCCTTCCCGACGATGGCGCCTTCATTGTACACCTCGACGTCCACTTTTCCGAACTTGCGCCCGAGCTCTAAAAGCTTCGCCTGCACGTCGACTGTAGTGTCGATTTGCACCGGCTTGATGAAATAAATCGTAATGCTTTCCATCACCAAATCGCCGCGTTTGTACGCCCGCAGCATCCGCGCCGCCGCTTCGGTGACGATCGTCGTAAACACGCCGTACGAGAGTGTCCCTAAATAGTTCGTCATTTGCGGCGTGATCGTGCAGCGAAACAGCGTTTCTTTGTCGCCTGACTCGCGGAACTGGGCGGTGACGAGGTCATCGATCGTCTCGCCGACTTGCGGCTGGCGCTGCGCCATTTGCAGCGCTTTTAACACGTCTTGGCGGCTGATGATCCCTTGCAGCCGGTTATGGTCATCAACGACCGGAAGCAGTTCAATCCCTTCCCATACCATGATGTGCGAGGCAAATGCGACCGATGTTTTTCCGTTCACCGTAATCGGCTGCTTCGTCATCACCTTTTCGACCGGCAGCTGCCGGTCGACATCCAGCACGTCTTTTGCCGTCACAATACCTTGCACTTTCAACTGGTCGTCGACGACCGGAAACCGGGTATGGCGCGTCTCGCGATTTAGCGCATACCAGCGCTCGACGGGATCGTCTGTATATAAATAGGCTGTTTTCTCGACAGGGGTGACAATGTCCTCAACGAGCACAATCTCCTTTTTGATCAGCTGGTCATAAATCGCCCGGTTGATCATCGTCGCAACCGTAAACGTGTCATAGCTCGTCGAAATGATCGGCAGCTGCCGCTCATCGGCGAGCTTTTTCACGTGGTCGGCCGTGTCAAACCCGCCGGTGATGAGCACAGCCGCCCCGGCTTCAAGCGCCAGTTCGTGCGCCTTCGTCCGGTTGCCGACGATAAGCAAATCCCCTGCACCCGTATAGCGCATCATTGCCTCCAGCTGCATCGCCCCAATGACGAAGCGGTTGAGCGTCTTGTGCAGTCCTTCCCGCCCGCCGAGCACTTGTCCGTCGACAATGTTGACGACTTCAGCGTACGTGAGCTTCTCAATGTTTTCCTTCCGCTTTTTCTCGATCCGAATCGTGCCGACGCGCTCGATCGTGCTTACGTATCCTTTGTTCTCCGCATCTTTGATCGCTCGGTACGCCGTTCCTTCGCTCACGCCCATTTCCTTGGCGATCTGCCGGACGGAAATTTTCTCGCCGATCGGCAGCCGGTGGATGTATTCTAAAATTTGTTCATGTTTGGTCGCCAACGGTCTTCACCCTTTACGCATTGTTACTTTCATTATACAGGGCTCAGCAGCGGGGATTCAACGATCGCGCCGGCCATCAGAAAGCGCCCTTCCCAAAGTGGGAAGGGCGCCGCTGTTACAGCTCGATGCTTTCGCCTGGCTTCAGAGCACGGCCGACACCCGACGGTAGAAGCGAGACGAACCGTTCGGGGTCTTGGACAATCGGCGGGAACGTGTTGTAATGGATCGGCACGACGAGTTTCGCTCCGAGCCACTCGGCGGCAACGGCCGCGTCTTCCGGCCCCATCGTGAAGCTGTCCCCAATCGGCAAAAAGGCGACATCGATGTTATGGCGCTCGCCGATCAGCTTCATGTCGGAAAACAGCCCGGTGTCGCCGGCATGGTAGATCGTTTTCCCTTCGGCCGTGAACAAAATGCCGGTCGGCATGCCTAAATAAATGATTTGCTTGTCCTCGGTCACAAACCCGGAGCTGTGGAACGCCTGCGTCAACTTGACCGTGCCAAAGTCAAATTCGCGCGCCCCACCGATGTTCATGCCAAACGTCTCGACGCCTTGCCAGCTTAAATACGTCGCCAGCTCAAATGTGGCCACGACAAGGGCGTTGTTCCGCTTGGCGATCTCCACCGTATCGCCGACATGATCCCCGTGCCCGTGCGTGAGCAAAATGACATCCGCTTTCACATCCGCCGCGTTCAAATCGGTCGTCGCATTGCCGGTGATGAACGGGTCGATCAAAATCGTTTTTCCGTTCGTCTCAATGCGGACAACCGAATGGCCATGGTAGCTGATTTTCATCGTCACATCTCTCCTTTCCACTACACATGATTCGCCGCCGCCCATCCATTCCCTTCTTTTCCTGCCTGTCCATTTACAAACGGCCCGTTTCTTGGTACGCTCAAAATGGACAACAGTGAAAAAAGGAAGGAATGGGACGATGAACAAACGGCTGCAAGCATTTTCCTCTTGGCTTCAACAACATAGTTCATTCGCCTTCGTCACGTCAAGTGCGAACGTGTTTTATTTGAGCGGATTTCGGTGCGACCCGCACGAACGGTTGCTGGCGCTTTTGGTCTTTCCTGACAGCGAGCCCGCGCTCGTCTGCCCGCAAATGGAAGTCCCGCGCGCCCGCCGGAGCGGCTTTGGGCATACGGTGATCAGCTACGACGACAGCGCCGACCCGTGGGAAGAGATCGAGCGCCATCTCAAAGCGCGCGGTGTCAAGGCCGTCTCGATTGCCGTCGAAAAAAACGATTTGTCGTTCGCCCGTTTCGAGCGGCTCTCGGCGCTGTTTCCGAACGCCCAATGGCTCGATGCCGAAGAAAAGCTGCGCCAGCTTCGCCTGATCAAAGATGAGCAGGAAATGAAAGCGCTGCGCCAGGCGGCAGAGCTGGCTGACAAAGCGGTCGAAATCGGCGTCTCGGCCATTCGCCCGGGCGTGACGGAGCTTGAACTTGTCGCCGTCATTGAATATGAGCTGAAAAAACTCGGCGTTGAAGGGATGTCGTTTCCCACGACCGTGCTTGCAGGCGCCAAATCAGCCGATCCGCACGGCGTGCCGGGAACGGCGGCGGTCGCACCGGGCGATTTCGTGCTGTTCGATTTGGGCGTCATCGTCGATGGGTATTGCTCCGACATTACCCGCACCGTCGTCTGTCAGACGGCAAGCGACGAACAGCGGCTCATGTACGATACCGTTCGGCGCGCCCAGCAGGCGGCGATCGACGCCTGCCGCCCGCAAACCGCGATGAAGGAGATCGACCGCTCCGCTCGAAACGTCATCGAACAAGCCGGCTACGGCCCGTACTTCACCCACCGCGTCGGGCACGGCTTAGGAATCGAAATCCACGAATACCCATCGCTTCATGGCGCCAACCCCGACCCGCTCGCTCCCGGCATGGTGTTTACGATCGAACCGGGCATTTACGTCCCATCCATCGGCGGCGTGCGCATTGAAGACGATGTCGCGGTCACGAACAACGGCGTTGAGGTGTTGACGTCGTTTTCGAAGGAATTGATCATTGTATAACGAGAAAAACCATTGGCAAAAGCTTCTGCGAATAAGCGCACGAACAAAGCTGTCCACCGGCTCGATCCCCAAGCCGATTCGAACAGCTTTGTTTTCTCATCGCCATCAAGGCGGCTCCATCTTCATGATTTCATCCGTGCAACAACGAATGAACATCCGTATACGGCATGTTGTGCGCCGCCGCGACCGCTTCGTACACGATGTGCCCATCGAGCGTGTTGATCCCTTTTAACAGCGCCGGATTGTCGAGGCAAGCGGCGCGGTAGCCTTTGTTGGCGATTTGCAAGGCGTATGGGATCGTGACGTTCGTAAGCGCGAATGTTGACGTACGCGGCACAGCGCCCGGCATGTTGGCGACGGCGTAATGGACGACGCCGTGCTTGACGTATGTCGGATCGTCATGCGTCGTGACGCGGTCGGTCGTTTCGAAAATGCCGCCTTGGTCAATGGCGATGTCGACCAACACCGATCCCGGCGTCATCGAGCGCACCATCTCTTCCGTCACCAGCTTCGGCGCTTTCGCCCCCGGGATCAAGACGGCGCCGACGACCAAATCCGATTCGCGCACGCACTCGGCGATATGGTACGAGTTGGACATGAGCGTCGTCACGTGGTCGCCGAACAAATCATCGAGCTCGCGCATCCGCTCGGCGTTAATATCCAAAATCGTCACGTCTGCCCCGAGACCGACCGCGATTTTCGCCGCGTTCGTCCCCGCCGTTCCGCCGCCGATGATCGTCACTTTGCCGCGCCGCACTCCGGGCACGCCGCCAAGCAAAATGCCTTTCCCGCCGTGCGGCTTCTCGAGAAACTGGGCGCCGACTTGCACCGACATGCGGCCGGCGACTTCACTCATCGGCGTCAACAGCGGCAGCGAGCCGTTCGCCAGCTGCACCGTCTCATAGGCGATGCCAACCACCTTTTGTTCGACGAGCGCTTTCGTGAGCGCTTCGGCCGCGGCCAAATGCAAATACGTAAACAAAATAAGCCCAGGACGGAAATAGCGGAACTCCTCAGGCAGCGGTTCTTTCACTTTCAACACCATCTCCGCCGCCCAAGCATCTTCCGCGTTCGGCACGATCACTGCCCCGGCTTTTTCATACTCGGAATCGGAAAACCCCGACCCAGCGCCGGCTTCCGTCTCCACATACACGTCATGCCCCGCTTTGACGAGCGTCATCACGCCTGCCGGAGTAATGGCGACACGGTTTTCATTGTTTTTGATCTCCTTTGGAATGCCGATCTTCATCACATTTCCTCCTTTTTCCTTCCCACTTCTTCCTTTTATTGTGCCCCGTTTCGCGCAAAAGCAAACGAAAAAGGAGGAGGCGCTGGTCTCAACGGAAAAGGTGGCGGTAAATGACGTTCGCTCCGCCGGTGACGTCAATGACGGCGCCGGTGATGAAATCCGAGTCGTCCTCGCATAAAAACGCGATCACGCGGGCGATATCTTCGCCAGTCCCCGGGCGTCCGACCGGCGTTTCCGCATCCCTTCTCGCGCGGGCGTCGGCGATCCCCGCCTCTTTCATGGCGCCGACAATATTGCCTGGGCACACCATATTGGCGGTAATGCCATATTCCGCCTCTTCCAGGGCGATCGTTTTCGTCAGCGATACAAGCCCGACTTTCGCCGCGCCGAACGCCGAACGGTGCACCCAGCCCGGGGCATCCGCCGCTCCTTGAAATCCGTACGTAATGATGCGGCCAAACCGCTGTTTTCGCATAATCGGGATCGTCCGCCTCACTAAATGGAAGACCGAGCTCAAATTGCCTTCAATCATTTCGTACCATTCGTCTTCCGTATAATCGGCCAGCTTTTTCCGCTCAAAAATGTACGGCCCTGCATTGTTGATGAGGCAGTCAATGCGGCCAAACCGCTCCATGGCGGCGTCCACAAGCGCCGCTAAATCGTTTTTGTCCGTCACATCTCCCTGCACAAACTGGAGGCGGTCAGCGGCGCCGCGGTACTTCTCGGCAAGCGAGCGCACCGCCTGCTCATCGCTCCGGTAGTTCACCGTCACCGAGTAGCCTTGATCAAGCAACAGCTCGGTCACTTTTCTCCCCAATCCTTTCGCTCCGGCCGTGATCAACGCATGCCGCACCCTTCTCCCTCCTCGTCGCGATTTGCTGTCTCATTTTTACTTTACTACAAACCGGAGCGAATACAAAAAAATAACCATAACGCGCAGGCGCTATGGCTATTCGCCGACTTCGCGGCGCGGGTCGTAATACGATTCATCCTCGTCAACAATGCCGCTTTCATACGACTCGGTAATTTGCTCGGTGATCGTCCGCACTTCCTCCTCATCGTACTGCCAGTCGTTATACCGCTTTTCCATTGCTCTTCCTCCCCTGTTCACAAAATCTCAATATATGGCCTAGTTTCTCGTCAAAGGGCGATGGGTATACCATATATAGAGATGGCATTTTTAACCAAAGGGAAGGGAGAACATGACCATGACCTACCAAACGATCGTCGTCGCCGTCGATGGCTCGAAAGAAGCGGAATGGGCGTTGAAAAAAGCGATCCAAATCGCCAAGCGAAACGGAGCGAAACTCATTTTGTCCCACATCATCGACTTGCGCGGCTTTACGACCGTTGAAGCGCACGATTATGCCCTCGCCGAACGTTCGGAACAGTATGCGAACGAATTGCTTGAGCGGTATAAAAACGAAGCCGTCGCCGCTGGACTCGACGATGTGAACACCGCGGTCGAATTCGGCTCGCCGAAAGTGAAAATCGCCAAAGACGTCGCTCCGAAATACAAAGCCGACCTCATCATTTGCGGGGCGACCGGTTTAAACGCTGTCGAACGGCTCTTGATCGGCAGCGTTTCCGAAAACATCGTCCGCCATGCGAAATGCGATGTGCTCGTTGTAAGGACGCCGAAAGAATAATGTCTTCGTCACATGAAGCAGATGGACCGAAAAACTTCCTTGTCCGATGCGAAAACATGTGACGGTCAAAAAAGAACACCCCGCCGTTACGGGGTGCTAAGCAACTGTTTCGCCTTCGCCAGCGCCGCGCGCACTTCGGCAAAACCGGTGCCGCCGGCGCTGTTGCGGCGGTTGACGGCCGTGCGCGGGTTCAAGGCGTCATAAATGTCTGCGTCAAAGAGCGGCGACGCCTCCTTATACACGTCAAGCGGCAAATCGGCCAAAAAGACGCCTTTCTCAATGCAAAGCAGCACGAGCTTGCCGACGACCTCATGCGCCTCGCGGAACGGCATGCCTTTGGCCGCCAAGTAATCGGCAAGCTCGGTCGCGTTTGAAAAGTCTTGTTTCGTCGCCCGCTCCATCACGTCCGTGCGCACGTTCATCGTCTCAATCATACCGGTGAAAATTTTCAGCGACCCGACGACCGTCTTTACTGTATCAAACATGCCTTCTTTATCTTCTTGCATGTCCTTGTTGTAGGCGAGCGGCAGCCCTTTCATCACCGTGAGAAGCGCCATCAAATGGCCGTACACGCGGCCGGTTTTGCCGCGGATGAGCTCGGCCATGTCCGGGTTTTTCTTTTGCGGCATGATGCTGCTGCCGGTCGCAAACGCATCATCGAGCTCAATGAACTGAAACTCTTGGCTCGACCAAAGGATGAGCTCTTCAGCGAGCCGCGACAAGTGCATCATGAGCATTGAACTGTTGCTTAAAAACTCGATGATGAAGTCGCGGTCGCTCACCGCATCCAAGCTGTTTTCGTAAAGATCGGCAAAGCCCAACAGCTCCGCCGTCCGCCGCCGGTCGATCGGAAACGTCGTTCCGGCGAGCGCCCCGGCGCCGAGCGGCGAGCGGTTAATCCGTTTCAGCGACTCAGAAAAACGTTCATAGTCCCGCTCGAGCATCCAAAAATACGCAAGCAAATGATGGGCAAACGAAATCGGCTGCGCCCGCTGCAAATGCGTATACCCGGGCATGATCGTGTCGACATGTTTGTCGGCTTGAGCGACAAGCGCCCGCTGCAGCCCGCGGATGAGACTGAGAATCTCTTCAACGCGCTTGCGCAAGTATAAATGCATATCGGTCGCCACTTGGTCGTTCCGGCTCCGTCCGGTGTGCAACTTGCCGCCGACCGGGCCGATGTCGTCGATCAACATTTTTTCAATGTTTAAATGAATGTCTTCATACGCGACGGAAAACTCGAGTTCCCCCCGCTTCGCTTTTTCGAGCAGCCGCAGGAGTCCGCTCTTGATCTTCTCGACATCTTCCGCCGGCAAAATGCCGCACTCGCCAAGCATCGTCACATGGGCAAGGCTGCCTTCAATGTCTTCTTCCACCAGCTCCTGGTCGAATGGGATCGACGCGCCAAACTCGTCGACCCATTCTTCCGCTGTTTTCGTAAACCGTCCGCCCCAAAGTTTTTTCACGAATCTCGCCGCAGAGGAATGCGACTTCCTCCTTCCTTTTCCTTATTGGCCGGCCGATACCGACGCTTTGTGTTGCTTGTTGACGATGCTGTTGACTTTCGTCGGCAGGCCGTACAGCGAAATGAATCCGACCGCCGCTTGATGGTCAAATTCATCTTCGGACGTGTATGTTGCCAATTTTTCATCATAGAGCGAGAACGGCGATTTGCGCCCTTCGACGATCGCATGGCCTTTAAACAGCTTCACGCGCACGACGCCGGTGACGTTTTTCTGCGTTTCTTTCAAAAACGCGACAAGCGCGTCTTTGAGCGGCGAAAACCACAGGCCGTTGTAAATGACTTCGGCGATTTTTTGCTCGATGATCGGTTTGAAGTGTGCAACTTCCCGCACCAATGTCAAGTCTTCGAGCTCTTTATGCGCTTTGATGAGCGTGATCGCCCCCGGGCATTCGTACACTTCGCGCGACTTAATGCCGACAAGGCGGTTTTCGACGTGGTCGATGCGGCCGACGCCGTGCTTGCCGGCCAACGCGTTCAGCTCCAAAATCAATTGCGCGAGCGGATACGCCTTGCCGTTTAACGTCACCGGCACGCCTTGTTCAAAGCCGATCTCGATGACATCCGGCACATCCGGCGCGTTCTCAAGCGAAGCCGTCAGCTCATACGCCTCTTCCGGCGGAGCCGCCCACGGGTCTTCCAAAATGCCGCACTCGTTGCTGCGACCCCACAAGTTTTGGTCGATCGAAAACGGGCTGTCCAGGTCGACCGGAATCGGAATGCCGTGCTGTTTCGCGTATTCGATTTCTTCCTCGCGCGACCAGCTCCACTCGCGCACCGGGGCGATGACGTCCAAGTCCGGATTGAGCGCGTTGATCGACACTTCAAAGCGCACTTGGTCGTTCCCTTTCCCCGTGCAGCCGTGGGCGACCGCCACCGCGCCTTCGAGCTCGGCGATTTCAACGAGTTTTTTCGCGATGAGCGGACGCGACAGCGCCGAGACGAGCGGATATTTCCCTTCATACAGGGCGTTCGCCTGCAGAGCGATGAGCGCATACTCGTTCGCAAACTCGTCTTTGACGTCGATGACGTACGATTTGATCGCGCCGACTTTGAGCGCTTTTTCTTTCACGAAATCGAGGTCTTTTCCTTCCCCAAGGTCCAAGCAGCACGCGATCACATCATACCCGCGCTCCTGAAGCCATTTGATCGCCACCGATGTATCTAAACCGCCCGAGTAGGCCAACACCAATTTTGGATTTGCCATGGTCGTTCTCCTCTCCTGTCACATAAATATACTTAAATATAAATAAATATTCAAATTGAACACATTATCACTTTATCAGCTTTCTCGTGATTTTTCAATACTTATTCCGTGAAAATCCCCACCACTTGGTGAGTGCGGTATACGCTCCTGATCCGTGAGGGTATACTGAAAATGGCCAAAAAAGGCAATAGGAAAGCAGAGGTGCCCGATTTTAGGCATCTCGTATAACCTGTCTGCCTTTTGGCTAGACTAAATAAGTTGTGGTTGGCGGAACGGCTCTTTGCG